>NZ_JBLWNV010000017.1:0-110246 GCF_048452805.1 Pantoea sp. K16
CCTCTTTCTCAGAAGTTTTTCTCCGGCGGCGCAGTCTCCTGTGCCTCTCAACCCGTTTTCCGTTGCCGGTGTTCCGTGTCGATGGAGGCGCATTATAGGGAGTTCGCGCGGGCTGACAAGTGTTTATTACGAAAAGATTATCGTTCGCAGTAATTTTCATCAAATCGCGCTATTTCGCTACGATTTGCCTGGTAACTGTGCAAAATCATTGGCAAAAGTGCTTACCTGCTGCCAGTCCGTATACTCCACTTCTTTCGTCGAATCTGTCTCACCACCGGTCATGCGCATAATCAACTGAATCATGACGCGATCGAACCAGCGATAGCGCGGATAATAGAGCGCGCCTGCGAACACGGCACAGCAATCAGGCTGCCACGGCGAGTGTGCCAGGAACTTCTGCGTATAGGCATTGGTTTCAGGAGAGCGCTTCTCAGGTTTGCGCGCCGTCAGGTTCACCGAAAAGAAACCGCTGGTACGCTGCTGCAACTCATGAAGGTGTTGTTTAACGAACTTATCAACGACCGGCTGAAAATGGCCATAGCGGATAGATGCGCCAATTAACACGCGATCATACTGTGCCCAGTCAGGCAGAGTGGCATCCTGAATGTTCAGTACATCACACTGCTGCTGCTGCTGACGGATCACATCAGCAATAGAAGAGGCAATCTTCCTGGTTTGTCCGTCGCGAGTGGAATAGAGAATCAGCGCTTTCATGTCAGCATCCTTATTAATTATTCACGCCAGAAAGTAGGCGTGAACAGCACCAGCAAGGTGAATACCTCGAGACGCCCGAACAACATGGTGGAAATAAGAATCCATTTCGCCACGTCATTCATTGAAGTGAAGTTATCAGCTACGACCCCTAAGCCAGGGCCGAGGTTATTGAGCGTCGCGGCAACGGCAGCAAAAGCCGAGAAGTCATCAACACCGGTAGCGATGATCGCCAGCATGCTGATCAGGAACACCAGCGCATAAGCCGAGAAGAATCCCCATACAGCTTCAAGGATACGTTCCGGCAGCGCCCGGTTGCCCAGCTTAATGGTGTAGACCGCATTGGGGTGAACCAGACGCTTAAGCTCACGGTTACCCTGCTTGCATAACAGCAGTATGCGAATCACCTTCAGACCACCGCCGGTTGAACCGGCACAGCCGCCGATAAAGGCGGAGCACAACAGCAGTACCGGCAGGAACAATGGCCAGCGTGCGATGCTGTCGGTCGTGAATCCCGCCGTCGTCGCCATGGAGACCACCTGGAAAAAGGCCTGGTTCAGCGTCTGCCAGCCACTTTCATAGACATTATGGAACCAGAGCACCAGGGTACAGATCAACACCAGCGTCAGCTGAACGCCAATAAACATGCGGAACTCAGGGTCGCGCCAGTACACACGCAGATTGCGTCCGCTTAACATGGCAAAGTGCAGGCCGTAGTTGCAGCCGGAGATCAGCAGAAACACCGCCACGATGGTATTGATGGTGCCACTGTTAAAATAGCCGATACTGGCATCATGGGTTGAGAAGCCGCCAATGGCGATAGTCGAGAAACTGTGGCCAATAGCATCAAACGCTGGCATTCCCGCCAGCCACAATGCCAGCGCACAGGCTATCGTCAGCAGGACGTAGATCAGCCAGAGTGTTTTAGCCGTCTCGGCGATACGCGGTCGCATTTTATTATCTTTCAGCGGCCCCGGCATTTCAGCGCGATAGAGCTGCATGCCCCCGACGCCCAGAATCGGCAGTATCGCCACGGCTAATACGATGATCCCCATACCGCCCAGCCACTGCAGCATCTGCCGATAGAAGAGAATCGCCTTAGGCAACGAGTCCAGCCCCACCAGCGTGGTGGCACCGGTGGTTGTCAGGCCAGAGAAAGATTCAAAGAACGCATCCGTCACCGAAAGATGCGGCTGTTCGGCAAAGATAAAGGGCATCGCCCCTACGCTGCCCAGCACCGTCCAGAACAGGACCACAATCAGAAACCCTTCCCGCGGTTTGAGTTCGGTTTTCTTTTTGCGATTCGGCCACCACAGCAGCGAGCCGATCACCAGCGCCATCATAAAGGTCTGGCTAAACGCCCGCCCTGCGCCATCGCGATAAATTAAGGCGACCAGGCCGGGCAAAATCATCGTCACTGAAAAGAGGATCACCAGCAGACCGACTATGCGGGTAATGGCGCGAAAGTGCATTCAGCCGTTCCTTTAAATAAAAGAGATGAACATCATGGTGTGAGCGGGATCAGCGATAACGCGCCCCGACTAAAGTCTGACAAATTTTTTTTGAACCCGTCGATCTGTCCGTAAGGTACAGCCAGCGTCAATGCAATACGATCCTGAAACTGGCTGTCGGTCACCTTACCTTCAAAACGCTGTACCAGCCGTTCAATATCACTGAGCTGCGCATAGTCACATTGCAAAGTGAACAGCTTCATCGGCACTTTGCGCTGCCTTGGCAACTGCTTAAGCCCCTGCTGGACGCCACCACCATACGCTTTCACTAAGCCGCCGGTTCCCAGCATGATGCCACCGTAATAACGCACCACCACAGCGGTAATCTCGCCAATATCCGCGCCCATCAGTTGCGCCAGCATCGGTTTCCCTGCCGTACCCGAAGGTTCACCATCATCAGAGAAACCGAGTTGCTGAGAATCATTCGGCGCGCCCGCTACCCAGGCCCAGCAGTGATGCCGGGCAGTGGGATGCTCGCTTTTAACCTGCTGGACAAACGCGCGCGCCGCCTCTGCACCCTCGGTGTGCGCCAGTAGCGTAATGAAGCGACTCTTTTTGATTGTCTCCTCACTGCTGCTTACTGGCACAGCGGGAATATCAAAGGCCTCCATCAGGCCAGATGCAGATCGCGGGTCATGTTCTCAACGCGATGCGCATGGATCACCACGTTATCCTCGATACGAATCCCGCCATAAGGCCGAAGCGCATCAATGGCCTGCCAGTTAAAGTGCTGACTGAAACGGCCTTCACGCAGCGGCTTGAGTAACGAATCAATAATATAGAAGCCCGGCTCAATGGTTAATACCATGCCCGGTTGCAGCACGCGGGTGCAGCGAAGATAAGGATATTGCGCTGGCGCGGCGAGATGGGTGCCCTGCTCATCCTGCATAAAACCGGCAACGTCATGGACCTGCAGACCCAGCGGATGCCCCAGGCCATGTGGCATAAACGGACCGGTCAGATCTTCAGCCACCAGCGCTTCTTCGCTGATTCCCTGAACCAGCTCAAACTTCAGCAACATCTTCGCAATACGCTGATGCATCTGAAGGTGGTAATCGGTGTAGCGTACGCCCGGTTTCAGCGTGGCTATCAGGGCCAGCTCTTCAGTGTTCATCGCCTCAACCATTCTGGCATAGAGCGAACTGCTCTGCGCCGCATAGCTGCGGGTCAAATCAGCGGCATAGCCAAGATACTCGGCACCCGCATCAATCAAAAAGCTATGGCGTTTCGCCGGTGGCTGATGATCCAGCCGGGTGTAGTGCAGCACCGCAGCGTGCTCATTCAGCGCAATGATATTGCCGTAAGGTACATCGGTGTCGCGATGACCGGTAGCGGTCAGATACGCCTGATTGATATCGAACTCGCTTAAGCCCGCCGAGAACGCCTCTTTAGCCGCGCGATGACCGGCAACCGCCAGCTTCTGCGCCTGGCGCAGACAGGCGAGTTCATAATCAGTTTTGATGCTGCGATGGAAGTGCAGGAAGTCGATTACCGCTTTGGGATTAATATTGCCAGAGGCGATGCCGAGCTGAGATGCACGCGCGTTAACCGGGCCGATATAGGCGACGTTATCACGCTGTGCAGGCAGCAACTGCGCTATCTCATCCGCATTTTTCAGGCCGATAACGTCGACATCCCCGGTCCAGAAGCTATCCGGCAACGGTTCAACGTTATGCCAGTAATCCACCGGAGAGTAGAACCACAGTTTCGGTTTGTTCACCCCATCAATCCAGAGCCAGCAGTTGGGCACCTGCGTCACCGGCACCCAGGCCTTGAACTGCGGATTCACCTTAAACGGATAAGTGTGATCATCCAGAAACACCGTCAACAACTCACCGGAATGGATCAACATCGCATCCAGTTTATTGCGTGCCAGCACCTGCTGCGCCCGTTGTTGCAACGTGGCGATGTGCGCGTGATACAAGGTCTTCAGTGAATCCATTGACGTCTCTCCAGTGTCGCGAAATGGCCGCAGTTTAGCATACCCCTTGCGCAGATGCCGAAGTCGGCGCAGCTGTGATCTTGTTAGCAAATAAGCAAAGACCAGTTTGCAAAAAATTAACATCGCTCCCACACTCACGATCATCTGGTATGACCAGATCACCTTTCGCGGTTTCAGGAGACGCACATGCTCTACCAAGGCGCTAACCTTACTCTTCACTGGCTGGACGATGGCATCGCCGAGCTGGTTTTTGACGCTACGGGCTCGGTCAACAAGCTCGATACGCAAACTGTCGCCAGCCTGGGCGAGGCAATAGCTGTGCTGGAACAGCAGCCAGAACTGCGCGGCCTGCTGCTGAGCTCCGCTAAACCTGCCTTTATTGTAGGGGCAGATATCACCGAGTTCCTTTCACTGTTTGATGCACCCACCGAAAAACTGAGCCAGTGGCTGAGTTACGCCAACAGCATCTTCAATCGTCTGGAAGATTTGCCGGTACCGACTCTGGCCGCCATTGACGGCTATGCACTGGGCGGCGGATGTGAATGCGTACTGGCAACCGATCTGCGTATCGCTACTGCGGACGCCCGTATTGGCCTGCCGGAAACCAAACTCGGCATCATGCCGGGATTTGGCGGCAGCGTGCGATTGCCGCGCCTGCTGGGCGCCGACAGTGCGCTGGAAATTATTGCGGCGGGAAAAGATGTCGATGGCAATGCCGCTCTTAAACTCGGTCTGGTCGATGCGGTGGTGTCTCGCGAGAAACTGCGTGAGGCGGGAATCACCATGCTCAAAGCCGCTGCCACTGATGGCAGCTGGCGCGCCCGCCGGGCCCCTAAGCTGGCTCCGCTGAAACTCAGCCCGATTGAAGCGGCCATGAGTTTCACTATCGCGAAAGCCATGGTGCTGCAAACCGCAGGCAAGCATTATCCCGCTCCGCTGATGGCGGTAAAAACTATTGAAGCCGCAGCCAGCCTTGGCCGCGATGACGCGCTGAAACTTGAAACCGCAGCGTTTGTGCCGCTGGCCCAGTCTGATGAAGCACGCGCGCTGGTCGGCATCTTCCTCAACGACCAGTATGTGAAAGGTCTGGCGAAAAAGCGCGGCAGCGAAAGCGGCGCACCCGCTCATGCAGCGGTACTGGGCGCAGGCATCATGGGTGGCGGCATCAGCTACCAGTCTGCGTGGAAAGGCGTGCCGGTCAGAATGAAAGATATTAATCCACAGGCGTTAACGCTGGGGATGAACGAAGCCAGCAAGCTGCTCAATAAGCTGCTGGAACGCGGCAAAATCGACGGCAACAAACTCGCCAGTGTGATCGCCACTATCCAGCCCACGCTGGATTACGCCGGTTTTGAACAGGCTGATGTGGTGGTTGAAGCGGTGGTAGAGAATCCGCTGATCAAGGCAAAAGTGCTGGCGGAAACCGAACAGCATCTGCGTGAAGATGCGATTCTGGCCTCCAATACCTCGACCATTCCCATCAGCCAGCTGGCGCAGGCGCTGCAGCGTCCGGAAAACTTCTGCGGCATGCACTTCTTCAATCCGGTACCGCGTATGCCGCTGGTAGAGGTGGTTCGTGGCGAGAAAACCAGTGAAGCGACCCTGAGCAAAGTGGTGGCCTGGGCCAGCAAAATGGGCAAAACCCCGATCGTAGTGAATGACTGTCCGGGCTTCTTTGTTAACCGGGTGCTGTTCCCTTACTTCGCCGCTTTCAGCCTGCTGCTGCGCGACGGCGCCGATTTCCGTCAGATTGATAAAGTGATGGAAAAACAGTTTGGCTGGCCGATGGGCCCATCATGGCTGCTGGATGTGGTCGGCATCGATACCGCGCACCACGCGCAAAGCGTCATGGCTGACGGTTTCCCGGATCGTATGAAGCATGACTATCGTGATGCGATCGATCTGCTGTTTGATGCCGGTCGTTTTGGCCAGAAAAATGGCAAAGGCTTCTGGCGCTGGGAAGAAGATAAAAAGGGCAAGCTGATAAAAGTGGCTGATACCGAAGTGGATACGCTGCTGGAGCAGGTCTGCCAGCCTAAGCGGGTCTTCAGCGACGAAGAGATCCTGAATCGTATGATGCTGCCAATGCTGAATGAAGTAGTGCGCTGCCTGGAAGAGAAGATTATTGCCTCGCCAGCGGAAGCGGATATGGCGCTGGTCTATGGTCTCGGCTTCCCGCCTTTCCGTGGCGGCGCTTTCCGCTATCTCGATACCCTGGGCAACAGCAACGTGGTGGATCAGGCCCGGCGTTATAGCGCGCTCGGAGGCTTATATGCCCTGCCTGCGCTGCTGGTGCAGAAAGCCCATCAGCATGAAAGCTGGTATCCCGCCGCCAAACCGATTGATGAAGCCGCGCTGAAAAGCGCCTGAGGGCAAAAAGATGGAAAATGTGGTGATTATTGATGCGGTGCGCACGCCAATGGGACGTTCAAAAGGCGGCGCCTTTCGTCACGTGCGCGCTGAAGATCTCTCTGCGCACCTGATGCGCGAACTCCTGAGCCGCAACCCGGCGGTGAACCCGACATCACTGGACGATATCGTCTGGGGCTGCGTACAGCAGACGCTGGAGCAGGGATTTAATATCGCGCGTAACGCCGCGCTACTGGCCGAAATCCCGCATTCAGTGCCGGCCACCACCGTCAACCGACTGTGTGGCTCTTCAATGCAGGCGCTGCATGATGCGGCCCGCGCCATTATGGTCGGCGATGCGCAGTGCTGTCTGATCGGTGGCGTGGAGCATATGGGACATGTGCCGATGAATCACGGCGTCGACTTTCATCCCGGTCTGGGCCGTACTGTGGCAAAAGCAGCAGGCATGATGGGCTTAACGGCTGAAATGCTGGCGCGAATGCATCATATCAGCCGTGAGCAGCAGGATGCATTTGCCCTGCGTTCACACCAGCGGGCATGGCAGGCCACCCAGCGTGGGGACTTTGCAACAGAGATTGTCGCCACCTATGGTCACGACAGCGACGGCATTCTTAAACGCTATGACTTCGATGAGGTGATTCGCGAGGAGACCAGCGCCGAAGGACTGGCGGCACTCAAACCCGCCTTCGATCCGGTTAACGGCACCGTCACGGCGGGTACATCGTCGGCGTTGTCAGATGGCGCGGCCGCCATGCTGGTCATGAGTGAATCACGCGCCCGTGAGCTGGGGCTGACACCGCGCGCGCGCATCCGCAGCATGGCGGTGGTGGGCTGTGATCCTTCGATAATGGGCTATGGACCGGTACCGGCCAGCAAACTGGCATTGAAACGGGCGGGACTGAGCGTCAGTGATATCGATGTGTTTGAGCTGAACGAAGCCTTTGCCGCGCAGACGCTGCCCTGCATCAAGGACTTAGGTTTGCTGGAACGGATAGATGATAAGGTCAATCTGAATGGCGGCGCGATTGCGTTAGGCCATCCGCTGGGCTGCTCCGGCGCACGCATCAGCACAACGTTGCTGAATATTATGGAGCGACGCGACGCCCGTTTTGGCCTCGCCACCATGTGTATCGGACTGGGTCAGGGCATTGCGACCGTATTCGAGCGTCTGTAATACGTTGAGTCTTACTTTGTCAGATTTACCCGCCAGTAAATCGGCGGGTTTTTTCTGTCTGCTACAGGCTGCTACAGGGAATCAGATAAAGGCAAACGCATCGCCGTACATCTGTGACTCCACCGCGCCACGCTCGGCACAGAAACGATCGCGGGCAATCTTCGCCATCTCAAAACGTCCGGCGATGTAGATCTCATGCTCGCTCAGCGTACTGAAATCCTGCATTACTGCCGTCAGTACCGTGCCTGAACGGCCCTGCCAGCCCGCTTCAGGTTGCTCGACAACCGGGATCACCTTCAGATTCGGGTGCTTCACCGCCAGCGCATCCAGCTCTTCCAGATCGTACAGATGCTTGAGCTCACGTCCGCCCCAGTAAATGGCGATATCGCGCTCTGGCTGTTCCGCCAGTGCAGTGAGCAGAATCGAACGGGCATAGGAGAAACCGGTGCCGCCTGCAATCAGAATCAGCGGCTTGCTGCTCTCTTCACGCAGCCAGGCATCGCCGTGCGGCATATCAACCGTAATCTGGCGATCGTTACGGATGCGATCCATGACGGCCATGGCATAGAGGTTCAGATCGGACGCGCCGATATGCAGCTCAATGATATCTTTTTCCATCGGCGTTGAGGCCAGTGAGAACGGACGCTTGTCACGCTCGTCCATCACCACCATCAGATACTGTCCCGCGCGAAAACTGAATTCCGCTTCAGGGATCAGGCGAACGCGATAGACCGTGTCGGTAATCGCCTCAACCGAAGTTACTTTACAGCTTAACGTTGTCATGCGTTCCCTCTGTCGGGTCGTCTTTATGGTTGTGCTCGCCATCAACGCTGTGGCGGCTGATCAAAAATACCTAGCTCATCCCAGATAGCATCAATGCGCGCGGTGACCGCAGGATCTTTGACGATAGGTGTACCCCATTCGCGCTGCGTTTCACCTGGCCACTTATTGGTCGCATCCATCCCCATCTTCGATCCCAGCCCGGAAACGGGCGAAGCGAAATCGAGATAATCGATTGGGGTATTTTCCACTAATACCGTATCGCGGGCCGGATCCATACGCGTAGTGATCGCCCAGATCACGTCGTTCCAGTCACGCGCATTAACGTCATCGTCACACACAATAACAAATTTGGTGTACATGAACTGCCGCAGAAACGACCAGACGCCAAACATGACACGTTTGGCATGCCCCGCGTACTGCTTTTTAATCGTCACGACCGCCAGCCGGTATGAACATCCTTCTGGCGGCAGATAGAAGTCCACGATCTCCGGGAACTGCTTCACCAGAATCGGCACCAGCACTTCATTCAGCGCCACACCCAGCACCGCAGGTTCATCTGGCGGACGGCCGGTATAGGTAGAGTGATAGATAGGCTTATGGCGCTGCGTAATATGCGTAACGGTAAACACCGGGAAGCTATCTACTTCATTGTAGTAGCCGGTGTGGTCGCCGTAAGGTCCTTCCGGCGCCATATCGCCCGCTTCGATATACCCTTCCAGCACGATTTCCGCGCTGGCGGGAACTTCGAGATCGTTCGAGAGGCATTTCACTACTTCGGTTTTATTGCCGCGCAGTAAACCGGCAAACGCATATTCTGACAGCGTATCAGGCACCGGCGTTACGGCCCCAAGGATAGTGGCAGGATCGGCACCCAGCGCCACCGAGACCGGAAAACGCTCACCCGGATGCGCTTTCGTCCACTCCAGATAATCGAGCGCACCGCCACGGTGCGACAGCCAGCGCATGATCAGCCGATTTTTGCCGATCACCTGCTGCCGGTAGATACCGAGATTCTGCCGCTCTTTGTGCGGGCCGCGCGTCACGGTCAGCCCCCACGTAATCAGCGGGGCCGCATCGCCCGGCCAGCACTTCATCACCGGAATCCGCGTCAGATCGACTTCATCGCCGCTGAACACCTCTTCCTGACAAGGTGCATTGCGCAGGCGTTTGGTCGGCATGTTCAGGACCTGCTTAAACTGCGGCATCTTATCGAACAGATCGCGGAAGCCTTTTGGCGGCTCCGGCTCTTTCAGGAAGGCCAGCAGTTTACCCACTTCACGCAGTGCGCTGACCTCTTCCTGGCCCATGCCCATTGCCACACGCTTTGGTGTGCCGAACAGATTGCACAGCACCGGCATGTCGTACCCTTTCGGGTTTTCAAACAGCAGAGCCGGGCCACCGGCACGCAGAGTGCGGTCGGCGATTTCGGTCATTTCCAGTTCAGGATCGATCGACTGGGTAATGCGCTTTAGCTCACCGCGCTGTTCGAGCAGCGCGAGAAAGTCTCTTAAATCGTGATATTTCATGCGGCTTTAGCTTTCCGGCCAGAGTGAATCGGCCATTATAGGTCTGATTAAGCGGTTATGCTGAGGTTTATATGGCAGCGTCATACGCACTGAAAGGGAACCAGCGGTTGTAACGCGCGGGCATCGTGATACCCCTGAATCGGCTCGCCGTGGCGAAACAGTTTAAAATCTTCGTTTCGCACGCTGTGATAGCGCAGCTGATTGTCGTGAACGTGCAGAAAACTGCCTTCACGCAGTGCAATCACCGACTCAGTCGGATTAACTGCACAGAACTCTGCCAGCCGTTCGTCACGGGTTTCGCCCATATGACTGCTGACGCTGGCATCCAGATAGTGGGGATTAATCTGCACCGGAAAGAGTCCCAGCGCAGGCAGCACCACGCTGCTGCGCACCGGCATATCGTTCGTGGTACGGATTGAGGGCGTCGCCACGTTGCAGCCTGCGCTCCAGCCGACATAAGGTACCTGCCGCTCCCGCACCGCGCGCTGAATCGCCCCGATCAGACCCTGCTCATGCAGCATCTGATTCAGGAACCACGTGTTGCCGCCGCTGACTAAAATCAGCTCTGCCTGCGCAATCGCTTCAGCCGGTGAGGCGAATGCCTGAACCCGCTCAACCTGAATGCCCAGTGAGGCACTGAGTTCGGCGGCGCGTTGCTGCTGATCGCCACGAATAATCGCATAGGGGATCAGTACCGCCGAGCGGATAGCGCGTCGGGCGATCATGGCGTGCAGCTGCGGCTGCGCATAGCCCAGCAGCGGCGCATCATCCGCCAGCTTGCCGTTGCTCAACAGAAAGAGTTCCATCAGAGGATCCTTTTGCAGATGTGATGGACATTGAGTCTGATACAGAGCAATAGCAGACGTCAATTTTCAGTCACCTTTTCTACTGCCATCGGGCATCTTAAGAAAAGTCTCAGTTTATTTTCTTTGCGGGACGCTTTACCCTGCCCCTGCGCTATAACTCTGGCAGCAGGTTTGCTATTCTTAGCGTCCATTCAATGGGAGCAGTTATGGAATCCTGGTACTTACTCTATTGCAAACGTGGACAGCTACTGCGCGCGAAGGAGCATCTGGAGCGGCAGGAAGTGCATTGCCTCAGCCCGATGATCGCTCTGGAAAAGATCGTGCGCGGTAAACGCACCACCGTGAGTGAGCCACTGTTCCCGAATTATCTGTTTATCGAGTTTGATCCAGAAGCCATTCACACCACGACGATCAGCAGCACCCGTGGCGTCAGCCACTTCGTGCGCTTTGGCACGACGCCCGCGACAGTGCCTTCAGCCGTTATTGAAGCGCTGGAAACAGACGTCCCGCAAATCCTGCTTGACCCTGAAACGCCGCAAAGCGGTGATGAAGTGGTCATCACCGACGGGACGTTTGAAGGGCTGCGCGCTATCTTTGCCGAGCCGGATGGTGAAACGCGCTCAATTCTGTTGCTTAATTTGCTGAACAAGCAGGTAATGCGCAGCGTCGACAACAAGCAGTTCCGCAAGATTTAAGCCAGTCTGAATAACGTCCGCGCATTATGGTCGATGCGGGTCGCCAGTTCCTCAGCACTCTCACCACGCCATGTCGCCACCTGGTGCACAATATGCGGTAAAAAGCAGGGTTCATTACGGCGCGAAGTCGGGCGTGGACGCATGTCGCGCGGCAGCAGATATGGGGCATCCGTTTCCAGCAGCAGGCGATCGGCCGGAATCAGTGGCAGCAGCTCGCGCAACTCCAGACCACGGCGCTCATCGCATACCCAGCCCGTAATCCCTACCGATAATCCCATGCCCAGACAGGCTTCCAGTTCGTCACGCGTGCCGGTAAAGCAGTGGATCACCGCGCCAGGCAGTTTTGGCAGCCAGGGCGCCAGCACTGCGGCGAAACGCGTATGGGCTTCGCGGCAGTGCAGAAAGACCGGCATATTGAGTTCTGCCGCCAGAGCCAGCTGCGCATCAAACGCATACTCCTGCTGCTCATGAGCCGACAGGTTGCGATTGAAATCGAGTCCGCATTCACCGATGGCAACCACTTCCGGTTTTTCAGCCAGGCGACGCAGGGTGCTGGCAATTTCCGTTGACCATTCGCTGGCATGATGAGGATGGACGCCCGCGGTAGACCAACAGAAGCCCGGTTGATCCTCAGCCAATCGCTGAGCCTGCTGGCTCTCCAGCGCGTTAGTGCCGGTAATAAGCATGCCGGTGACGCCCGCATCACGCGCGCGTTTAACCACCTTTTGCCGGTCGGAGGCGAATTGCGTGCTGGTCAGGTTTACACCGATATCAAACATAATTTTTCCCACAGTTTATAAACAAAAACCGCCCATCAGGGCGGTTTGGATTGATCGCTTCCCGCCAGTGCGGGTAAAGCTGTCCGCATCAGGAGTCGGTATTCTCTTCTTCATCCTGTAACCGGCGGCCTTTACCCACATAGTAACGGGAAAAGAATACGCCGACTTCAAACAGGCAGTACATCGGAATAGCGAGCAAAGTTTGGGAAAAAACATCCGGCGGTGTGAGCAACATCCCGACCACGAAGGCGCCCACCAGAATATAGGGACGTTTCTTCTTCAACTCTTCCGGGCTGGTGATACCGGTCCAGCACAGCAACACAATCGCCACCGGCACTTCAAACGCCACGCCAAATGCCATAAACAGCGTCATGACAAAATCGAGGTATTTGGAGATATCCGTTGCTACAGTCACGCCGATCGGCGCTGTCTTGGTGAAAAAACCAAATGCCAGCGGGAAGACCACGAAATAGGCAAAGGCCACGCCGAAGTAGAAAAGGAAGGTGCTGGAAAACAGCAGCGGCATAACCAACCTGCGCTCATGACGGTAAAGCGCCGGGGCGACAAATGCCCAGACCTGATAGAGGATCACCGGCACCGCAAGAAACACCGACACTATAATGGTCAGCTTAATCGGGGTGAAAAACGGTGAGGCCACATCGGTCGCGATCATGCTGGAGCCCACCGGCATCTGGCTGATTAGCGGTGCCGCAACCAGCTGGTAGATGTCGTTGGCGAAATAAACCAGCACCAGGAAAATCCCTAATACGGCGATGATGCAGTTCAGTAGTCGCTTACGCAGCTCAATCAGATGACTGATGAGCGGTTGGGTATCTTCAACGGCCATTATCGTTCATCACTTGCAGAAGAGGGGGTAGCGGACTGACGCGCAGGATCGGCCGGCCTGGCGACGTCGCCAGTGGGTGCCTGTGCCGGTGCGCTGGCCACAGCGGTTGGTGCGGCAGAGGATTGCGCCGCCGGACCTGATGAAACCGCTGAAGAAGCCGGTGCCGGAGCATTGGCGACGGCAGAAGGTGCGGCAGAGGGCTGCACCGCCGGGCCTGAGTCTGAAACCGCAGACGGTGTCTGTGCCGGGGCACTGGCCTGATGTTCTGCTGTAGCCGGTGTCGCCGAAGGCTCAGCCGGAGCAGGCGCGGGCCTGTGCTGAGGCGAATGGATGGTGTTTGCCTCGTCTTCCTCTTTTTCAATGTCGATGCTCTGACTGACCGAGCGTTTCATTGAATCCGCAGTTTTACGCAGCTCTTCCATCGACTCTTTCAGCTCGGGTGAGAGCGTGCCACGGCCCGCTTCTTCCACCTTTTTCAGGCTCTCCTGCAACTCCTGCAGCTTGAGCTCCTGCGCCAGTTCATGTTGTACATTGGCTGCCAGCGAACGAATCGCCCTGATCCAGCCGACCACGGTTTTCACCGCAACCGGTAAACGTTGCGGGCCGAGTACAATCAGCCCGATCACGAACACCAATACCAGTTCACTAAAACCAATATCAAACACGGTTTACACCTGCTTGTCGTTCTTGGCTTCTTCTTTGTTAGCCGAAGTTTGCTGTTTGTCCGCCAGCGTTTTGGCAGCGAAGTCAGCGTCCTGCTCTTTCGGTTGATCCTTTTTGTCGTCCTCGTCACCCATGGCTTTTTTGAAGCCACGAATCGAAGAACCCAAATCTGAACCCAGATTACGTAATTTGTTGGTACCGAACAGAAGTACAACAATCACGGCAATGATTAACAATTGCCAGATACTGATACCGCCCATGAGATAGCCTCTAATATTCTGTGAAAACGATGAGGTAATGCACCACAGAGTGCCCTTTTCAACCGGGCCTGAGCCAGCGACATTACCTTTTTTTAGACGGACGTGACAATCAGTTTGTCTTACGCCAGCCGATTAACCAGGAGACAATTCCTGCGGCCATCAAAACCGCCGGGAAAAAGTCCCAATCCGGTCGGGTGAGCAGCACAGCCGTTCCGCTTAACAGCAACGTTGCACCGACGCCGAACAGGTAACGCGCCTGATGGTGCCGGACGCGCTGCGCATTCATATCGCCCACTAATTTATCGACGCTGTGCCTTAAAAGTTTGTGCTGGCGCATGCTGTCGTAAAACAGCTCCGGCAGCTCAGGGAGCTTCTCAGCCCAGAATGGCGCTTTCTCTTTTACCGCACGGATAATAGCCGGTAATCCCACCTGATCTTTGATCCACTCTTCCAGGAAGGGCTTGGCTGTCTTCCACAGGTCGAGCTGCGGATAGAGCTGACGGCCGATGCCTTCAACATAGAGCAGCGTTTTTTGCAGCAGGACCAGCTGCGGCTGCACTTCCATATTAAAGCGGCGTGCGGTGTTGAACAGGTTCAGCAGCACATGCCCGAAGGAGATTTCAGCCAGCGGTTTTTCAAAAATCGGCTCGCAGACCGTACGAATCGCAAACTCGAAATCTTCTACGTTGGTATCGGGCGGCACCCAGCCTGAGTCAACGTGCAACTCCGCGACCTTACGGTAGTCACGGTTGAAGAAGGCGATAAAGTTTTCAGCCAGATAGCGCTTATCTTCTTTGTTCAGTGAACCCACGATACCGCAGTCGATGCCGATATATTGTGGATCTTCCGGATGTTCATAGCTGACAAAAATATTGCCAGGATGCATATCCGCATGGAAGAAGCTGTCGCGGAAGACCTGGGTGAAGAAGACCTGCACGCCACGTTCTGCCAGCAGCTTCATATTAACGCCATGACGCTCCAGCGTGGCAACATCTGAAATCGGAATGCCGTAGATGCGCTCCATCACCATCATGGTTTCGCTGCAGTAGTCGGAATAGACTTCCGGCACATAGAGCATGCGGCTATCTTCAAAATTCCGGCGCAACTGAATGGCGTTGGCCGCTTCACGTAACAGATTCAGCTCATCAAGCAGGGTTTTCTCATAATCGCGCACCACTTCGACCGGACGCAGACGACGGCCATCCGGCAACAGGCGCGGGACCCAGCGGGCCAGGCGATAGATCAGCTTCATGTCCGCCCGAATCACCGGCAAAATATCGGGGCGAATCACTTTGATCACCACTTTCTTGCCAGTTGATTTCAGCGTGGCGGTGTGCACCTGCGCAATGGATGCCGAAGCCAGTGGCTTGATATCAAAATCATCAAACCAGGTTTCAATCGGCGCGCCCATTGAAGCTTCAATCTGCGCTTTGGCTTTGACGCCATCGAACGGCGCAACACGGTCCTGCAGGATCGCCAGTTGATCGGCAATCAGCGGCGGGAAGAGATCACGACGGGTCGACAGCATCTGGCCAAACTTGATCCAGACCGGACCCAGCTGCTCCATCGCCATGCGCATACGTGCGCCGATCGGTTCATGCTGATGCAGATTAGGGATCCAGAAAACAGAGCGACGCCACAGGCGAAACAGGAAAGTGAGGCGTGTCTGAGGAATCAGTTCATCAAGGCCATAGGTCAGAAACACCTTCATGATCAGATATAAGCGGCGGATCTCTCCAAAACTCATTTTGCCTCCAGCTGCGCCAGACGCGCATCAAGCGCCTCAAGCGAACGTTCCATCGCGTCGACCTCCTCAGAAAACCAGGCTAATTCCAGCGAGCCAGGCGCAACACGCCACTCTTCGGTTATGGCCTGTCCGAGATAATCCTGGCGACGCTGCACTTCACCTTTGAAAAAGCGTAATGCCTGTTGTGAGCGCTGGCTGATCCCCTGTGCGGCGATATCGCCGACCCAGGGAGCCAGATATTCTGCCGGATCCAGCTCAGCCAGATCCATCAGCGCAGAGAACTGCTGCACCACCTGCAGGTCACCTTCAACCTGCAGTTCACCGCTACGGATCAGCGGCGTCAGCTGCTGGCGATCGCGCAGCTTCGGCAGGGTTTTCAGCGAGGTGATCACCGTGCAGTCACTGCGATCCTGCCAGTCAGCTAACACATCGACCTGCTGTTCACTGAAGACCAGCACCAGCGGATGAGAGAGCTCATTCAGGCGCAGCGTCAGCACTTTGCCATTCAGGCGTTGCCGCGCCGGTTTCAGGCCACGATCGCGATAGAGAATACGGTTCAGCGCCGTTTCCAGGCCCGCGGTAATCAAGGGCGTCAGGTTCATTACCATCTCACTCAGAACTTAAATCCACGATGCAGCGCCACAATGCCGCCGGTCATATTGGAGTAAGTGGTATTTTCAAAACCGACATCGTTCATCATCGCTTTCAGGGTCTCCTGATCGGGATGCATGCGGATCGATTCGGCCAGATAGCGATAGCTCTCTGCATCCTGCGCCACCAGCTGTCCGATACGCGGCAGAATGTGGAACGAGTAGGCGTCATACGCTTTGCTCAGCGGATCCAGAACGGGTTTAGAGAACTCCAGCACCAGCAGGCGTCCGCCCGGCTTGAGTACCCGGAACATAGAGGCCAGCGCCTTCTCTTTTTCCGTAACGTTACGCAGGCCAAAAGAGATGGTAATGCAGTCGAAATAGTTATCGGGGAAAGGCAGGGCTTCGGCATTGGCCTGTACGTAACTCACGTTGCCGACCACGCCCTGATTGCGCAGCTTTTCGCGGCCCATCTTCAGCATGGAACTGTTGATATCGGCCAGTACAACCTGACCCGTTTCGCCCACCAGGCGAGAAAATTTAGCCGTCAGATCGCCGGTACCCCCCGCCAGATCCAACACGCGCTGACCGCGACGTACGCCGCTGCTGTCAATGGTAAAACGCTTCCAGATACGATGGACGCCAAACGACATCAAATCGTTCATCAGGTCATATTTTGCCGCTACGGAGTGAAACACGTCCGCGACTTTGTCAGCTTTTTCGCTTTTGGCGACCGTCTGAAAGCCAAAATGGGTAGTTTCCTGCTGTGATTCATCTGCCATCGGTTTTACCTGCTCCACAAACAATACTTCCCGAAGTGTATCAGAGTCACGGAAGTCAGGCACGCTGCGCCCATACTATTCGTGGAGGCGCCTCACATGCATCTCACTCTCATCCGCATCACTGTCATCATCTGCATCATCAGCCGCCCGGTTTTCCGGCATGGCACGTTCGGCCAGCTGAGGATTGATTGGTCGTTTGATCTCCACGCCCAGCGCTCGAAATCCTTCAGTCTGCGCAATCAGATTGCCGCGCCCTTCCGACAGCTTTTTCATCGCCTCGCGATAGCTGTTCTGTGCTTTATCCAGGCTGTGACCAATGCCGCTCATGTCATCGACAAACAGCCGCATCTTGTCATAGAGCCGCGTTGCCCGATCGGCAATACGCTGTGCATTGCGGCTCTGATGCTCATAGCGCCACAGATTATTAATGGTACGCAACGCCACCAGCAGCGTGGTGGGGCTGACCAGCATGATGTTCTGCTGCAGCGCCTCACCAATCAGCTCAGGCTGGCGGTCAATGGCCAGCAAAAAGGCGGGCTCCACCGGGATAAACATCAGCACATAATCCAGCGATCGTAAGCCGGGCAATTGTTGATAATCTTTTCGTCCCAGCAGGCGGATGTGCGCCCGCATGGCAGCGACATGTTCCTGAATAGCCTGCTCTCGTTCGATCTCATCATCTGCATTGAAGTAGCGCTCATAGGCCACCAGCGTCATTTTGGCGTCCACCACCACATCTTTGCCCTGCGGCAGGCGCACAATCACATCCGGCTGCATCCTGCCCTGCTGTTCTGACTGAATGCTCACCTGGGTTTCATATTCGTAGCCTTCACGCAGTCCGGAAGCTTCCAGTACCCGGCTCAGCACCACTTCACCCCAGTTACCCTGGATTTTATTATCGCCCTTCAGCGCTTTGGTCAGGTTAAGCGCCTCCTGCGCCATCTGCGCATTCAGCTGCTGTAACTGCCGGATTTCATGGGTCAGGGTATGTCGCTCACGCGCTTCTGCGCCAAAGCTTTCATGAACCTGACGACGGAAGCCATCAAGCTGTTCACGCAACGGACCAATCAGCCCGTCCAGACTTTGCCGGTTCTGTTCATCGACGCGACGGCCGCTGTTTTCGAAAATACGGTTGGCGAGGTTTTCAAACTGGGCGCTAAGGCGTTGTTCGCTGTTGGTCAGCAGGCGCTGTTTCTCTTCTGCGGCGAAACGGGTCTCTTCAAGGCGAATGGTCACCTCACGCAGCTCCGCTTCCTGTGCGCTGTTGACCTCCAGCTGATTGCGCAGTTCACGATTAAGCTGCTCACTTTCATTACGCCAGTAATCAAGCTGTTGCAGTCGCTCATTGGCGCCGCTCAGCGCGCCGTGCAGCTGACGAAGCTCCTGCTCACGCTGCTGCGTCTGCTGCTGAAGCTGTTCGATTTGCTGCTGCTGACGCTGTTGCGCCTCTTCCTGCAGACGGCGCTCGGTCTGGAAACTGGCGACCTGATGGCCGGCACGTAACTGTGCCAGCATCCAGCCAATCCCTAACCCGGCAAGCGCCAGACAGGCGCTGATAATGATGTGCTGATCCATGATTTCCCCCGCGACTCAGGCTGCTGAGGGAAAGGTAGAGTCGCACTGTATGAATGTCCAGATAATTTTAGCAGGATTCAGCGCCTTACAGCGCCGCCACCGTGAGCTTGCCAGCCTGCCACTCATCAATCAGGAAAAACGGCATGGGCAATAGCCACTCACCCTTTTTAACCTGCGCCAGATAGTGCCAGGTTGTCCCGCCCGAGGTGATCGCGACGCGCTGTCTGCTTCCCTCAGCGGCGCTGGATTTGCCGGTCATACTGGCAAAACCGGCATTGCTGCCCACATGGAAATGCGGCGTCTGCCAGCGCACGGGGGCATGGTCAGGCCACGGCTGGGCCTGATGAAAATGAAACAACTCATCGTGGCTCAGGAGGCTTTCACGCACCGTCGGCCACAACGCCACCTTGAGGAAATATTGATCGGTGAAGCGCTGGCTGCCCTGATACTGCGCAATGAAATCGCGCATCGCCTGTTCCACATCCCGGAATACGCCGTGACAGCCGCCCCACATCCCTGCCAGCAGCAGCTCAGTATGGGAGAAGTAGTCACGCATATGGTGGAACCAGTAAGGCGACGCCAGCCAGGCGTTTACCGCTGCCGCTTCGCGCTCCGAGAGCAGCGAGTCGGCATCACGCACGATAAAACGCTTCACGCCCGGATCGTCCATTACCAGGAAACGCCACAGGGTCGGAAACAGCGTTTTCTCGTGAGACATATCGATCAGCTGGACGTGCGGCTGGTCAAGGCGCTGCCAGACATGCTGCGGCACGCTGTCATCGAGATAGATGCGGCAGACCCAGCCGGGATAGAGCTCAGGCGCCACTTCAACGTTTTTGATTAAGGTTTCACAGTAGCGCGGCTGATCGCCATAGAGGCAGAAAGCGATGACATTCTGGTGCGGATGAGTGAGATCGACAGGCTCCGGTTGCGGAGCGGGAAACGCGGCGCGCTGCCCCTGACTGAAACGCGCATCAGAGCGCATCAGCGAGGCCAGCCCATGACGCGCCACCTCGTCCTTTTTATCCAGCCAGCCACACACTTCGGTCAGGCCATCCAGCCAGGTTTCAGAGGCGGTAGCCTGTACAGCGGGCGGTGACTGATAAATCTTCTGGTAGATTTTGTACGATTTATTGTACTGACCCAGACGCAGCAGGCAGAGCGCGTAGTCGCTCAGCACCTGCATCTGATTGGGCATCGTGCGCAATACCTCTTCACAGCATTGAGCGGCCAGCGCATAGTCGCCCTGTTGCATGGCGGCACGGAAACGTTCGGCACTGCGTTCCAGCATGGCTTTGAGTGCGGCCGGATTAGCACCAGGGGCAGGACGTCGGACGGGAATAGTATTGCGCATAAAAACTCTCAGGTTTCACTGATATTACGCGCCGTTAACTACCGGCAGCAGGTTTTGAGTCTGGACAAAAAACCTGCTGCCAGACGCGGTCGTTATAGTAAGCGACGCGCCGCTTCGACCACAATCTTCACTGCGTCACTTTCTGTCTGTTTCATGGTGACCGCATCCGGGATCTCTTTCTGAGTGCGGTTCACAATCACGCCCGCCACCATGCCGGCTCGCAGACCCTGGCTGGCGCACATGGTTAACAGTGTAGAGGATTCCATCTCATAGTTGAGAACGCCCATATCCTGCCACTCTTTCATCGATCCCCTGAAGCGACTGACTACGCGGCCCGAGACGGTGTCGTAGCGCTCCTGACCCGGATAGAAGGTGTCAGAAGAGGCGGTGATGCCGATATGCGTTTTCGCGCCACAAGCTTCTGCGGCGGCAACCAGCGCGGTGGTGCAGGCGAAATCAGCCACTGCCGGGAACTCCATCGGCGCAAAATGCAGGCTGGCCCCGTCCAGGCGAACAGACGCAGTGGTCACCAGCACATCGCCGACATTGATATGCGGCTGGATAGCGCCCGTGGTACCGACACGCAGGAAGGTACGTACGCCAAGCTGTGCCAGCTCTTCGACCGCAATCGAGGTAGACGGACCGCCAATGCCGGTTGAGCAGACCACGACCGGCTTACCATCAATTTTTGCCAGCCAGGAGGTAAATTCACGGTGTGAGGCGAGATGCGTGGCATCTTCCATCAGTCCGGCAATTTTCTTCACGCGCTCCGGATCGCCCGGCACAATCGCCAGGGTGGCGCCCTGCAGATCGGCTTTGGTCAGGCCAAGATGGAAAACGTCAGACTGTGTCATTTTCAGACTCCTGTTAAGGGAAGGTAGCGCGCCACTCTACGCCAGCACGCCCAATAAATATGTGACAACATTCACTTAAGAAAATGAAAGTTACATTTCCCGAAAGATAAATTGTGACAGCAATCACACAATAGCATCTTCCGGGTGCGGATAGCTCTCAGTGGGGCTGTGTCAGGGTCAGCGCAATGTTAAAGAGGAGGATGATTTTATTCGCTGCTGATTCTGTGACCCAACACCTGGCGCATACGCTTTCCGGCCAGGCTATAGTTACGTGATTGCGCAAATGCTTGCACGGAGAGAATAATGAAACCCAGTGATAATATGGCACAAAAACCGGCGACGGGCGGCTTTGCCCCTGCCGTGCAGCCCACCGCCTCCACCACCATCATTACCGACAGCCCGGCGATTCACGCGGGTGAAACCTCAGTGCCCAGCCAGGGCGAAAACATGCCGGCATTCTTTGCAAAACCCCAGTCAGCGGAAGGCCCGTGGCCTGTCGTGCTGGTCGTGCAGGAGATCTTTGGTGTGCATGAACACATCCGGGATATCTGCCGCCGTCTGGCGCTGGAAGGCTATCTGGCGATTGCGCCTGAGCTCTATTTCCGCGAGGGCGATCCCGCTGAGTATAACGATATCCCGACGCT
Organism: Pantoea sp. K16; assembly: GCF_048452805.1. Lineage (NCBI taxonomy): Bacteria > Pseudomonadati > Pseudomonadota > Gammaproteobacteria > Enterobacterales > Erwiniaceae > Pantoea > Pantoea sp. K16. The sequence goes on from NZ_JBLWNV010000017.1 coordinate 21,614, forward strand.
GTTCAGCGAGCTGGTCAGCAAAGTGCCTGACAGCCAGGTGCTGGCCGATCTCGATCATGCCGCTAACTGGGCCGCACGCAACGGCGGCGATATTCGTCGCATGGGCATCACCGGTTTTTGCTGGGGTGGTCGCATTAGCTGGCTCTACGCCGCGCATAACCCGCAACTGCGCGCCGCCGTGGCGTGGTATGGACGACTGACCGGTGAGCGCACGCTGAAGCAGCAGAGGCATCCTATTGATATTGCGGTCGATCTGAATGCGCCGGTATTAGGTTTGTATGGTGGCCAGGATGAGGGTATCCCGCTGGAGAGCGTCGAGCAGATGCGTCAGGCACTGCATGCCGCCAATGCAACCGCAGAGATCATCGTCTATCCCGAAGCGGGCCATGCCTTTAATGCTGACTATCGTGCAAGCTACCATGCTGAATCTGCCAATGATGGCTGGCAGCGGATGCTGGCCTGGTTCAGGCAGTATGGTGTTGCATCGCAGTAAATGAAAAAGGGGCGCTTATGCGCCCCTGATTTTTTCGTCCACCAGACCCGATTCCCTACGCCGTTTCTCCACGCAATTTCTTCGCTGCCGTCACCATGTTCGCCAGCGCCTGACGCGTTTCCGTCCAGCCCCGTGTTTTCAAACCGCAGTCCGGGTTCACCCACAGACGCGCTTCCGGAATACGTTTCGCCGCCTTAAGCAACAGTGCTTCTATCCACTCCACGCTGGGGACGTTAGGCGAATGGATGTCGTAGACGCCGGGGCCGATTTCATTCGGGTAGTCGAAGTTTTCAAACGCCTCCAGCAGGTCCATGTCAGATCGCGAGGTTTCGATGGTGATCACATCGGCATCCAGCGCCGCGATAGCGTCCATGATGTCGTTGAACTCGCAGTAACACATATGGGTGTGAATCTGGGTTTCATCCCGCGCCACCGCCGCATTCAGTCGGAAGGCCTCCACCGCCCAGTTCAGGTAGGCGGCCCATTCAGACTGATGCAGTGGCAGACCTTCACGCAGCGCAGGCTCATCAATCTGGATAATCCCGATGCCCGCATTCTCCAGGTCTTCGACTTCATCACGCAGCGCCAGCGCGATCTGTTTCGCGATGGTTTCACGTGACACATCTTCACGCGGGAATGACCAGCAGAGGATGGTTACCGGACCGGTCAGCATCCCTTTTACCGGCTTGTTGGTCAGCGACTGGGCATATCTGGCCCACTCAACGGTGATCGCCTCCGGACGACTGACATCGCCGATGATGACAGGCGGTTTCACACAGCGTGAACCGTAGCTCTGAACCCAGCCATTCTGTGTGAAGACAAACCCCTCCAGATGTTCGCCGAAGTACTCAACCATGTCGTTACGTTCCGCTTCACCGTGAACCAGCACATCCAGCCCCAGCCGCTCCTGTTCGAGAATCGCCTGCTTAATGTGCTCCGCGATGCCGGTGCGGTAATGGTTGCTGTCGAGCCGGCCCTGTTTAAAGTCGAGGCGCAGGCCGCGAATTTCAGTGGTCTGCGGAAAAGAGCCGATGGTGGTGGTAGGCCAGGCTGGCAGATTAAAACGCTGACGCTGCAGGACAGCCCGCACCGGATAAGCGCTCTGGCGTTCACTGTGCTGTGAGGTAATGGCCTGCAGACGCTGGCCCACCCCCGCATTATGCACGCGGCGGGAGTGAGCGCGGGCGTGTACCGGTGCGCTCCAGGCTTCCAGCGCCGTCGCATCGTTGTTGTTGAGTGCCTGACTCAGCAGTGATAGCTCGGCACATTTCTGCAGCGCAAAGGCGAACCAGCTTTTGACTTCATCATCCAGACGGGTCTCGACGCTCAGGTCGATAGGGCTATGCAGCAGCGAGCAGGAGGAGCCGATCCACACCTGTTCACGCGCTCTGGTCAGCGGTTGCAAGCGGCTGAACCAGCGGCTCAGATCGGCGCGCCAGACGTTGCGTCCGTTGATCACGCCGAGCGACAGCAGCCAGCTGGCGGGCAGTTGCTGATTCAGTTGCTGAATATCATCACGACCATGGACCAGATCGACATGCAGCCCCTGCACCGGCAGCGAACGAATCACATCAATGTTCTGGCCGATGCTGTCAAAATAGGTGGTCAGCAGCAGTTTGCTGTGACCCTGCAGTGCGTCATACGCCGGCTGGAAGGCTTCGCGCCACGTCTGCGGCAGCTCCAGTGCCAGAGCAGGTTCATCAATCTGTACCCATTCGATGCCGCGCTTAGCCAGTTCCGCCAGCACCTGCTGATAGACCGGCAGAATTCCCTCCAGCAGCGACAGACGTTCAAACGGCTCACCCTTCACTTTACCCAGCCACAGATACGTCACCGGCCCCAGCAGCACTGGCTTGATGTTGTGTCCCTGCGCCAGTGCCTCATCCACCTCATCCAGCAGCTGGGTCCAGGTCAGTTTAAACGTCTGACCCTGGGTAAATTCTGGCACTATGTAGTGATAGTTGGTGTTAAACCATTTGGTCATTTCTGCCGCCGCCGCAGGCTCGCCGGTCGGCGCACGACCGCGTCCCAGGCGGAACAGGGTGTCGAGATCCACTGTGCCGGCTTTGTTCTGATGACGCGCGGGCACGTTACCCAGCATCAGGCTGGTGGTCAGCACATGGTCATACCAGGCGAAATCGCCGACCGGCAGCAGATCGACACCCGCCTCTTTCTGTTGTTGCCAGTGTCGCGCACGCAGCTCACGGCCCGTCGCCAGTAATGCCTGCTGCGTGCTTTCGCCAGCCCAGTAGCTCTCCAGCGCTTTTTTCAGTTCACGGCGCAGGCCAATACGGGGAAAGCCGAGGGTATGGTTCAGGATAGTCATGTGCTGTTCTCCAGATAATCTTTCACTTTGGCTTAAATGGGCAGCCAAAGATGTTTAGCCGTCCAGATGTTTACACTGCTATACTCTGCGGGTACTGTATATTGCTCAAGCGCAATATGTTCATTTTCGATGTGAAGGACTCTCATGATCGAACTCAAGCACCTGCGGACGCTTCAGGCTCTGCGCAATACGGGCTCGCTGGCGGCGGCGGCGGCCCAGCTTCATCAGACGCAATCGGCGTTGTCTCATCAGTTCAGCGATCTGGAGCAGCGGCTGGGATTCCGCCTGTTCGTGCGTAAAAGTCAGCCGCTGCGCTTTACGCCGCAGGGCGATATTCTGCTGCAGCTGGCAGAGCAGGTGCTGCCGCAGATTCAGCAGGCATTGCAGGCCTGCCATGAGCCGCATCAGACCACGCTGCGGGTGGCGATAGAGTGTCATAGCTGCATCCAGTGGCTGACTCCCGCGCTGGATAAATTCCGCCAGAGCTGGCCGCAGGTGGTGATGGATTTCAAATCGGGCGTGACCTTTGATCCTCAACCCGCCCTGCAACAGGGTGAGCTGGATGTGGTGCTGACCTCCGATATCCTGGCGCGCTCGGGTCTGTTCTACTCCCCGATGTTTGATTATGAAGTGCGGCTGGTGCTGGCAACGGATCACCCGCTGGCGAAGGTTGAGCAGATTTCGCCGGAAGATCTAGCCGATGAGGTGTTGATGATCTATCCGGTGCAGCGTCAGCGTCTGGATATCTGGCGTCACTTCCTGCAGCCCGCAGGCGTCAGTCCGGCACTGAAAAGTGTGGATAATACCCTGCTGATGATTCAGATGGTCTCGGCACGTATGGGGATTGCCGCGCTGCCGCACTGGGTGGTGGAGAGTTTTGAGAAGCAGGGTCTGGTGGTCACCCGCACGCTGGGCGATGGCCTGTGGAGCCGTCTTTATGCGGCCGTGCGCGAAGGGGAGCAACGTCAGCCGGTGCTGGAAGCGTTTATCCGCTTTGCCCGTCAGCACGCCTGTGAGCATCTGCCTTTTGTGCGCGACGCCGCGCTGCCCGGTGCGGTGTTGCAGCGATAATCTGGCGGGCACAAACCTGCGCGAAGGCGGGCAAAATCCCCTATAATGCGCAGCCTGTCGACTGACCACGAGAAGATTTCACCATGACTAACAATGATATTCTGCGCAGCGTGCGCTATATGCTCAACCTGAGCGATGCCAAAATGGTGGAGATTTTTGCGCTGGCGCAATGTGACGTGCCGCTGGCGGATATTCAGGCGTGGCTGAAAAAAGATGACGATGCTGCGTTCCGTCCCTGCCCCGATGTGCTGATGGGTTATTTCCTGAATGGCCTGATCTTCTACCGTCGCGGCAAAAGTGAAGATGCGCCCGCGCCGTCGATTGAGCGCAAGATGACCAATAACATCTTCATGAGAAAGCTGCGTATCGCTTTTGATCTGAAAACCACCGACATCCCTGATGTACTGAAACGCGTGAATTTTACCGTTTCACAGGCTGAGATTGGTGCGATTTTCCGCAAACCTGATCATAAGAACTACCGCGAATGCGGCGATCAGATTCTGCGTAACTTCCTGAAAGGGCTGGCGATGATTCAGCGTCCTAAGAGTGAGAAGCCTGCTTAACGTCTGTGGCTGATCGCTTCGGGTACCTGCGTGGTCAGAAGTGGCGCATCTGATCGCAAAGAAAGCCTGCATCCATGCAGCACGGCCTCGCCATCCCTGGCTCGGACGCTTTGCTCCTCAGTTGCGCCACCTCTTCCCTCAAGCTTCTTCATGGCTTTTTAATCAGCAACACCAGGCCAGCCCTGGGGAGTGAAAGCGGGTCATCGGTGGAGCGTTCGTCGCAGGGAAAAAGCGCCGGGGGCATTTCTGAAACATCCTGTAAGATTCCTTCGCAATCGCACACGCCAGCTCCAACGCGAATGCTCTACGTTTCAGCGCGCCATCCCCTCCTTCATATTCGCTCTGAGCCCCTGGTTCAACTGCGATGATGCTGTTAAGTCTCCAGGGCTGGCGCGTCTGAAGAGCGAAGCGTCCGGGCCAGGGATGGCCCGGACGATCCACAGGGATGTGAGATTCCTTCGCGATCGGACGCGCCAGCCCGGGAGGCCGCTCCCATGTAACAGCCCTGTTTATGATCGGTCACCGCGCCCCACCACCCAGCGCTTATGCACCCACAGCGAGGCGAGGATCACCAGTGCGCCCGCTATAAAGCTTGGCCAGTGCGGTTTCTCCTGCCAGATAGCCAGATTCACCAGCAGCCCGGCAGGAACGTGCATGTTATTCATAATGCCCAGCGTGCCGGCATCGACCTGGGTCGCACCATAATTCCACATAAAATAGCCGAGACCGGAAGCCGCAATGCCCAGCCAGACCAGAATGCCCCACTGCAATGAGGTGGTCGGCAACTTCTGCGGATTGCCCCAGGCGCACCAGGCGATCACCGCAATCAACACCGCACCCAGATAGAACCAGGAGAAGGCGGTGTGCTGCGGCATCGGGCGGGTCTCCTGCAGACGCTTATAGCCCACCATTCCCGCCGCAAAGCAAATGTTTGCCAGTTGCACTAACAGCAGACCAAACCAGAAATGATCGCTGACTTTGTCATAGCGAATAATGGCCGCACCTGCCACAGCCAGCAGTGCACTGAAGATATAACCCATGCGCAGTGGACGACGGCTGATCAGATCGTAAATCAGCGTCACATAAAGCGGCGTCATCACCGTGAACAGCAGGAATTCCGACACGCTAAGGTAGAGATAGGCTTCGAAACTCAGCAGATACATCACGCCCAGCTGCAGCATCCCGACCAGCATGTAAAGCAACAGCGTTGAAGGGCGATGACCACGCCAGCGCAGGAAAGGTAAAAATACCAGCGCAGCCAGCGCCAGTCGCATCAGTACAGAGAACCAACTGTCCACCTGCCCGGCAAGGTATTCGCCAATCAGACTGAACGAAAAGGCCCACAGAATGGTGGTAATAATCAATAAAAACACGGTGACGACCCCGAAATTAACAGGCCGTCAGTGTAAACAATGTGCTGCCATCAGGCTGTGAAATCTGGTTGACATCTGATTACAAACCAGGCGATCAGAATGTCCATCGGTAAAGGACTCTCGCCTCCTGACATAACTGTCTGCATAAAGATCTTTCAGCCAGATAAAATGCGCGAAATGATCCATCGCATGATCACTTCCGCTCCAGAATGTAATAAAAGTGTAACAAATGTGTCATTCATCACAGTAACGTTGCGCAACTAACACTATTCTTTGCGCGAAATGGAACATTCTGCGTCCATTTTCTTCTGCTCTTTTCCTGCCCCAACCTGCTGGGAATTAAAAACCATAATGTGCCCTGGAGGGCCTCACTGATGCTGAGCATTTTTAAACCTGCACCACGTCAGCCGCAGGTGGCGGAGGATCACGTTGATCCGCTCTACCGTCGTCTGCGCTGGCAAATTTTCATCGGGATCTTCTTTGGTTACGCCGCCTACTATCTGGTCAGAAAAAACTTCGCACTCGCCATGCCCTACCTGGTAGAGCAGGGTTTTTCACGTGGCGATCTCGGTTTTGCCTTATCCGGCATATCCATCGCCTACGGCTTTTCAAAATTCATCATGGGATCGGTCTCTGACCGCTCAAACCCGCGCGTCTTCTTACCGGCAGGCCTGATTCTGGCTGCGACAGTGATGCTGATCATGGGATTCGTTCCCTGGGCCACCTCCAGCATTATGGTGATGTTCGTGCTGCTGTTTATCTGCGGCTGGTTCCAGGGCATGGGCTGGCCACCTTGTGGACGTACCATGGTTCACTGGTGGTCGCAGAAAGAGCGCGGCAGGATCGTTTCGGTCTGGAACTGCGCCCATAATGTCGGCGGCGGTATTCCGCCTCTGCTGTTCCTGCTCGGTATGGCGTGGTTCAACGACTGGAAAGCGGCACTCTATATGCCGGCGTTTGGCGCCATCGCCATTGCGATTCTGGCCTTTGCGCTGATGCGTGATACGCCGCAATCCTGTGGTCTGCCACCGATTGAAGAGTACAAAAACGACTATCCGCCCGACTATGATGCCAGCCACGAAGAGGAGCTGACGGCTAAACAGATCTTCATGAAATATGTGCTGCCGAACAAGCTGCTGTGGTACATCGCGCTGGCCAACGTGTTTGTTTATCTGCTGCGCTACGGCATTCTCGACTGGTCGCCGACCTATCTCAGAGAAGTAAAACACTTCACGCTGGATAAATCGTCGTGGGCTTACTTCCTGTATGAGTATGCGGGGATCCCCGGAACGCTGCTGTGCGGCTGGATGTCGGACAAAGTGTTCCGCGGTAATCGCGGTGCGACCGGGGTGTTCTTTATGACGCTGGTAACCATCGCGACCGTGATCTACTGGCTTAACCCGGCGGGCAATCCTGGCGTCGATATGGCCTGTATGATTGTGATTGGCTTCCTGATCTACGGTCCGGTGATGCTTATTGGTCTGCACGCGCTGGAGCTGGCCCCGAAAAAAGCGGCGGGGACGGCGGCGGGCTTCACCGGCCTGTTCGGCTATCTGGGTGGATCGGTGGCGGCCAGCGCCATTGTCGGTTACACCGTCGATTACTTCGGCTGGGACGGCGGCTTCATGGTGATGATTGCTGGCTGTGTGCTGGCGGTTATCCTGCTGTTACTGACCATGGTCAGCGAACACAAACACAAAAAGACCCCTGCCTGACGGCAATAAAAAAGGGCCGGATATCCGGCCCTTTTTTTGCGCTGACGGCTTAAGCAAGATAGAGCGTGCGCAGCGTCTGCGGCACGGCATCATCGGCATTTGAACCGATCACATCCAGCTCCGGCAGCGTATCTTTCAACCTCTGATGGGCGTTCTGCATGATAAATCCCTTACCCGCCATGCTCAGCATCTCCACATCGTTCATGCCGTCGCCAAAGGCGATACAGCTTTCCAGTGAATGGCCCAGCGTTTTCGCGACCGCTTCCAGCGCATGCCCTTTCGACACGCCGCCCGCCATCACTTCCAGACAGGTAGGCAGTGAGAAACTGACGTTAACCCGATCGCCCCAGCGCGCTTCAATCGCCTGTTCCATCGGGATCAGATGCTCGGGATTTTCGCAGGTGAAAAAGACCTTGCTGATATTATCGGTTGGCAGCAGACCCGGCTCATAGACCTGATAGTTGAACACCGACTCGCGGAAATAGTCCTGCTCAGCCGGGCTTGAGCGGCTGACAAACCACTCATCGTCGCGGTAAACGTGGGTCAGGATATCGCTGTGATGATATTGCAGGCCAAACAGATCGCTGGCGATATCCTCATCCAGATTATGACTGAACACCAGTTCGCCCTCTGCGTTGTGCACGCGCGCGCCGTTTGAGGTGATCATATAGGCCGGAATCGCCAGGCTGTCGCGCATCTGTCCGACATCGATATGATGACGGCCGGTGGCGAATATAAAGTGAATATCTTTCGCGACCAGCTGCTGCAGCGTTTCACGCGCAAAAGGGGTCAGACGATGTTCGGGAGAAAGCAGCGTGCCATCCAGATCGGATGCAACGATGTGATACATGAAAACCTCGGGTATCTGGTTCTGCCGGCCTTAACCGGTCGGATAAATAACGTCAGTGGTGCGAGGAAAAGAAGTCGACCACTGCATTGAGTGCTTCGGCGCGCATCTCATCCTTTTCAAACAGGATCTCATGACGCGCACCGTCGATCACCCGTGGCTTATTGCCCTCACACGGATGACCCGCCGCCGCCATCGCAGCACAAAAAAGGTCCTGCGAACGATTGTCGACCACCCGATCATCGCTGGCCTGTAACAGCAGCAGTGGCGTGGTGATCTTATCGACCTGACTGATGATGTTGCGACCTGCATGGATGCCTTCACGTACCCAATGGTAGGTTGGCCCGCCAACGCGAATCGCCGGATCGTCCGCATAAAAGCGCAGATTTCGCCGGTAACGCTCGGTGCTGTGCGTCAGCCGGTTAATGCCAAACGGATGCGCACGCCAGCGGCCGGTGCCGAGCGCATAGCCATCGCGCATGGCCGGACGCTTCTCCGCCCAGTCCAGGATCCGATGGGCCAGAAAAGAGGGCAACGGTAAAGCAATGCCAAACATCGGCGCCACCAGCGCGACCGCATGAAACGCCTGCGGCTGACGCGCCAGAAACAGCGTTAAGATTGCGCCGCCCATGGAGTGAGCCAGCGCATAGCGCTGCTGGTAGTGACCGCTGATAATCTCTTTCAGATAGAGCGTTTCAAGGTCGTCGACATAATGGGTAAATTCCGCCACGTGACCGCGGTGTGAATCTTCCAGCAGGCGATCGGAACGCCCCTGACCGCGATGGTCAAGGATCACCACATCAAATCCGCAGTGAAACAGATCGTACGCCAGCTCAGGATATTTTATGTAACTCTCGATGCGTCCCGGCACAATCAGGATCACACGCTTGTGTTGCGGTGATGTGAAGCGGACGTAGCGCAGCGTCAGATTACCCACGCCGGTAAACTCAAGCTCTTCGCGGCTGTGCCAGAAATCGAGCAGTGGCCCGGTAGCGAAGGCAGCAAAGGCTTTTTCTCGTCGCAGCCAGCTGGCTTTGTGTTGATTCATTCGCCCTCCTGATGACCGGATAAAGAGTCCTGAATGCCATGCGCAGGCCGTAGCGCCGCGCTTATTTCTGGCGTATTGTGTCACAATTCCGCTACTAAAGAGAGCCTGACCCATGACCATCGAATGGTGGCTGACCTATCTGCTTACCACTACAATTCTCAGCCTGTCGCCCGGTTCCGGCGCAATCAACACCATGAGTACCGGTATCAGCCACGGCTATCGCGGCACGGTGGCCTCTATCTCCGGTTTGCAGGTCGGCCTGGCGCTGCATATCGTGCTGGTCGGCATCGGTCTGGGCGCGCTGTTTTCTCAGTCACTGCTGGCGTTTGAGATTCTGAAATGGGCCGGTGCGGCCTATCTGGTCTGGCTGGGTATTCAGCAGTGGCGCTCAGCGGGTGGCATTGATCTGGATGCAGTCGCCAGAGCGATGCCGCGTCGTCGCCTGTTCAAACGCGCCGTGCTGGTTAACCTGACCAACCCGAAAAGTATCGTCTTTCTCGCCGCCCTGTTCCCGCAATTTATTCAGCCGCATCAGCCGCTATTTATGCAGTATCTGGTGCTGGGCGTCACCACCGTTGTGGTCGATATCATCGTGATGATTGGCTACGCCACGCTGGCAACGCGGATTGCGGGCTGGATTAAGGGACCAAAACAGATGAAGTTAATGAACCGCATTTTTGGCGGGCTGTTTATGGCAGTAGGCGCGCTGCTGGCCAGCGCCAGAAAAATCGCTTAACGTCTGACGCGCCGAATTCGGCGCGAAAGATTATCCCTTCTTCCCTGGCCCCGCTACGGCGCTGTCAGTGGAACCGCACGCAACACAATGATGCCCGGCTTCGAACGCATATATTCCCTGAACGGCGCATCGACAACTTTTCGATTAACGGCCAGCGAAGAGGCGTTCCTGAACCACAAGCGGCCATCATGCCGGACAGCAATCCCCACATGCGTAACATCCAGGCTCTGACTGGTGGCGTAAACCCCCACGTAATCGCCGGTCTGAATTTGCTTCAGCACCGGCGGTGTGATCGCCCGGGCCGGAATGTAAGTGACAGGACGTGCAATCACACCCAGACCGGGCACCTGTTCTGCTCCGCTGGCCTGACGATTCAGGTGCTTCACCACCGTCACCGTATCCGGGCTAAGAGTGCGGGTCACGTCATCGGCATTGCGCGGGCTATCGGCAAACCAGTCGGAAAAAAAGTGGCGACGATTCCGGTAGCTGACCTCACCGCCAGCGTAGCGGGTCCGAATCAGGTTAGCCTCAAAGCTGGCACGATCGTGGCTGCGGCTCAGCGCCTGCACGTAATCAAGCAGCGTGTAACAATCCACACCGTTGAAATTGATCACCAGCGCTTCCGGACGCGTGGGAGAACCGATCAGCGTATCCGCTTCATAGGGTGTTCCGAGAAACGTCGCAGAGATCCGGCTAATCCTTTCGCCCTGCGTCTGATCGACATCGGACAGCGTCTGCATCAGGATCGAGGTGACCTCATCGGTCTGGCCCGGCTCTGGCGCAGGGTTGCGGGCGGCATCAGGCGAGGCGCAGGCGCTGATACAGGCCGTCATCAACACCAGTAATATGAACTTCACTCTCATCATCCTCTCCATAAACGTTGCGCCTGCTTCCCGACTTTAATGGAGATATGGATATGAATGATTAATAAAGAGTGACGATTTATCTGCGGTTGCAACAGCAAAACTCCCTGAGCCCTGGAATGTGACATCCGTCACACAAGCGAACTCTCTGGAGGAAGCGACAGCAAGGGAGGTTTCTGCCGGAGGCGCAACGCGCACGCCGGCATAAGGACTGAAACGGTGTTTAACGCGAAAGAATCAGGTGGATACCAAAACCGGCAAACAGTACGCCGGCCATGCCATCGACCCATTTCGCCAGTCGCTGATACTTAGCGCGGATCCACGGCAGCGCAAAAATCGCCGCCACCAGGGTAAACCAGGCAAAAGTTTCACCGACAATCAGCAGGAACAGACCCCAGCGCTCCGCCGAACCGACATCGTCGCCAACAAACAGCGAGAAGACGCTGCCGAAGTAGATAATGGCTTTAGGATTCGACAGATTCGTCAGCAGGCCTTTGAGAAAGCTCATGCCGCGTTTCGGCAACGCAACCACCGGCTCATCCTGCTGCGGCTGTTTATGACGCTGACGTGCCGAGCACATCAGCTGCCAGCCCATCCACAACAGATAAAGTCCACCGCCGACCATGATGATCTGATGCAGCCAGGCCATTTTTTCCAGAATCAGATGCAGCCCCATCAGCGCCACACCCGCCCAGACCACAATGCCCAGCGTAATGCCCAGTACACCCATCATCGCCTCTTTGCGCGAGCGGCTGGCGGCAGTCTGTGACACGAAAAAGAAATCGGGGCCGGGGCTCATCAGTGCCACCAGATGCACCAGCGCCACAGTGGCGAATAACATCAGCATAATCAGTGTCCTTTACTCTTCATCATCAAGATGCTCTTTGATCATCACCAGGAAAGGTTTGCCAAAGCGCTCCAGTTTGCGGTGACCCACGCCGTTGACGCTGAGCATCTCGGACGCGCTGACCGGCATCTGTTCTGCCATCTCTATCAGTGTGGCGTCATTGAACACCACGTAAGGCGGAATATTCTCTTCATCGGCGATCGCTTTTCGCAGCTTACGCAGCTTGGCGAACAGTTTGCGATCGTAGTTACCACCGTGAAACTTCGCCGGACTGCTGCTTTTTGTTTTTGCGGTGATCAAACGCGGCACCGCCAGCATCAGTGGCACTTCACCGCGCAGCACCGGGCGCGCCGCTTCGGTGAGCTGCAGAGCCGAATGCATAGCGATGTTCTGCGTCACCAGCCCCAGATGGATTAGCTGACGTAACACGCTCACCCAATGTTCGTGGCTCTGATCTTTGCCCAGTCCATAGACCGGCAGCTTGTCATGACCCTGCTCACGGATACGCTGATTGTTGGACCCGCGCAGCACCTCAACGATATAGCCCATACCAAAACGCTGACCCACGCGGTAGATACCGGAGAGCGCTTTTTGCGCTTCAACCAGGCCGTCATAACGTTTGGGTGGGTCGAGACAGATATCGCAGTTATCGCACGGCTGCTGGCGGCCCTCGCCAAAATAGTTCAGCAGCACCAGACGGCGGCAGGTCTGCGCTTCAGCAAACGCGCCCATGGCGTTGAGTTTGTGACGCTCAATATCCTGCAGCGGTCCGGGCACTTTCTCTTCCAGACATTTACGCAGCCAGGCCATATCGGCCGGGTCGTAAAGCATCATCGCTTCGGCAGGCAGACCATCACGTCCGGCTCGCCCGGTTTCCTGATAATAGGACTCGATGTTGCGCGGGATATCGAAGTGGACCACAAAACGGACGTTGGGCTTGTTGATGCCCATGCCAAAGGCCACCGTCGCCACCACGATTTGCAGATCGTCACGCTGAAACGCTTCCTGCACCCGGCCACGCTGCTCGCTGTCGATACCGGCGTGGTATGCCCCGACGCTGAACCCTCGGCTTTGCAGTCGCGCGGCGGTGTCTTCTACCTTCGCCCGGCTGTTGCAGTAGATAATGCCGCACTTGCCGCGCTGATCCTGAACGTAACGCAGCAGCTGATCGGTGGGTTTAAATTTCTCCACCAGCGTGTAGCGAATATTGGGGCGGTCAAAGCTGCTGATCTGGATCAGCGGATCCTGCATATGCAGCAGGTTAACGATGTCGTTGCGGGTGGTTTCATCCGCGGTCGCGGTCAGCGCCATTACCGGTAATTCCGGGAAGCGCTGACGCATCTTGCCGAGTGCGCCATATTCCGGACGGAAATCGTGGCCCCACTGGGAAATACAGTGCGCTTCATCCACCGCCAGCATCGCCGGTTGCCAGTGCGCCAGACTGTCCAGGAAGTTATCCATCATCAGGCGTTCCGGGGCGATGTAGAGCAGCTTAACCCGACCGGTTCGGCAGTCGGCCATCACCGTCTGCTGCTGATCGCGCGTCATGGTGGAGTTGAGATACGCCGCCGCCACGCCGTTCGCCAGCAGCTGATCGACCTGATCTTTCATCAGCGAGATCAGCGGCGACACCACCAGCGTCAGCCCCTCGCGCACCAGCGCAGGGATCTGATAACAGAGCGATTTACCACCGCCGGTGGGCATCACCACCAGACAATCGCGCCCGCTCAGCGCCTCATTGATGATCGTCTGCTGACCGGGACGAAAATGCTGGTAGCCGAAGGTATCCTGCAATACCTGCTGCGCCAGCGCTTCCTGATTAAGAACTGCCGAGGTTGCCACGCGATTCCTGTCTTTCGTTATGGATTAGAACAAGTCGTTAAGTGTTACACCCACACCCAGACGCGTCTGGCGATGGTTGTAATCGATCAGTGATTCACCGTAACCGCTAAACACCTGAGTATAGAAGCGAACGTGCTCAGTGATAGGGTAGCTCCAGCCCAGGGTCGCGCCGCCATAACCGCTGTTCCAGTTATAGTTGCCCTCTACGCTGAAGATATTGTCGCCGAGCTTATAGCCCAGACGGGTGCGGTAGTAACCCATATATTTGGTGATATCAGGATTATCATCGCTGTTCGCCCCTTCAGGGATGCGATACCAGGGTTTGATTTCCGCCAGGAAGTTACCATTCTCTGCCATCAGACGCGCATAGACGCGGTTCCAGCTGCGCGAGGTGGGATCGCTTCGTCCATTGGATTGGTGATTCAGACCCACTTCGACATCACGCAGTGTCCAGCCCGCCAGCGAATAGTCGGTCGCCCAGCCCAGGAAAATCTGCGGCTCATAGTTGGTCTCACGGAATGGCGATGACTCAGCGCTATTCGACAGCTGCCACCAGGAACGCTGGGTGTAAGAGGCTGCCAGCACCGAGTTGTCGCCCAGAATACCGCGCCACAGCGGAAACGCCAGGCTGAGCTGGAATTTCACTTCATCTTTGCGGGCATTCTCTCCCCAGTTATAGGAGGAGATCGCCTCTTTATTGAGGTCGCTGGTATAGGTATAAAGCAGATAGTTGTTCTCGTAAGGATAGAGAACAAACGGGTTATCATGCTTCTCCAGCAGGTTAGCAATAATGCTGCCCTGAACCTGTGGCGCGTCATGAACCTCTTTAATATGGGCTTCATCCGCCTGCGCCAGCGCAGGAAATATCAACATTGCCGCCAGCAAGGCGCGATGCTTACGCATAAAATTCTCCGGTGAGCAGCTGCGTATCAAAGTAACTGAAAGGGTGTCGTAAAAAGCAGGCCATTCTACACGCAAATGGCAGTGAGCATGAGTGCTGATTTCTTAAACTGGAAACACCCTCGCAGGCGGCATAGAATACACAACTCATTCATGTTCCGCGCCCCTCTGGCCCGATTTTTTCAGGACACATCATCATGTCATCACCCGTGCTGACACAGCAGGACGCTCGCCAGCTGGTCGGCGAAATTTTCGTTTATCACATGCCGTTTAATCAGGCGCTGGGCCTGGAACTGATGCGCCTTGACGCAGACTACGCAGAGATCAGCTTCAATAACAAAACCATGCTGGTGGGCAACCAGGCGCAGCAGATTCTGCACGGCGGCGTTATCGCGTCGGTACTGGATGTGGCGGCGGGCATGGTCTGCGTCAGTAATGCGTTAACCCGTCAGGAAAGCATCAGCGAAGCGGATCTGCGCCAGCGTCTGTCACGCATGGGCACCATTGATATGCGCGTCGACTATCTGCGTCCCGGACGCGGCGAACGCTTCACCGCCACCAGCAGCCTGCTGCGCGCCGGTAACAAAGTCGCCGTGGCGCGCGTGGAACTGCACAATCAACAGGGCGATTATATCGCCACGGCTACCGCCACCTATCTTATCGGCTAACCACGCCATTGAATGGAACGCATATGGATACGCAACAAACCCGCCAGGGCGTTGGCTTTGCACTGGGCGCTTACTTTATCTGGGGCATTGCGCCCGCTTATTTCAAACTGGTAAAGCAGGTTCCCGCCACGGAAATCATGACGCACCGGGTGATCTGGTCTGCACTGTTTATGCTGTTACTGATTACCCTGAGCCGCAGCTGGCCCGGCGTTCGCAGCGTGTTGCGCCAGCCTAAAAAAGTGCTGCTGCTGGCGCTGACGGCCGTGACTATCGGCGGCAACTGGCTGCTGTTTATCTGGGCAGTCAACAATCAGCATATGCTGGAAGCCAGCCTGGGCTACTTTATTAACCCGCTGATCAACGTGGTGTTCGGCATGCTGTTTTTGCGCGAACGGTTTCGCCGTCTGCAGTGGCTCGCCGTGCTGCTGGCCACCGTCGGTGTGCTGGTGCAGCTGTGGCAGTTTGGGTCGTTACCGATTATCGCGCTGGGCCTGGCGCTGAGCTTCGCCCTGTATGGCCTGGTGCGCAAAAAGATTCAGGTCGATGCGCAGAGCGGCATGCTGATTGAAACCCTGTGGCTGTTTCCACTGGCGGCGATTTACCTGTTTGGTTTTGCCGACAGCGCCACCAGCCACTTATCCGCCAACCCACTGAGTCTCAACCTGAAGCTGATAGCGGCGGGCATTGTAACCACCATTCCGCTGATGCTGTTTGCGGCGGCCTGCAGCCGTCTGCGACTTTCCACCGTAGGCTTCTTTCAGTATCTCGGCCCGACGCTGATGTTTGTGCTGGCGGTCGCGTTTTACGGTGAGACCATCACGCCAGACAAGATGGTGACCTTTGGCTTCATCTGGCTGGCGCTGCTGGTATTTGTCTGCGATGCGGTGGCGTTTTCATTCCGTTCCCGTTCGCGCATAGCGTGAAATAAAGCGCGCTAAAGCCGGGCCGGTCAGCAGGATGGTAAACAGACGCAACGTCTGCAACGCCATCACAAACGCCATGTTGACCTGGGTTCCCGCCGCAATGATCGCCACCGTGTCCAGCCCGCCTGGACTGGTGGCGAGATAGGCCGTCATCAGATCGATATCCAGCATTCGCGTCAGCATCCACGCCAGGCCGCCACACAACAGCATCAGCCCGAAGATGGAGGCCAGCATCTGCGGCAGCGTGCGCAGTGCCAGCAGAAAAATCGGGCGGGTGAAACGTAATCCCACGCTCCAGCCAATCAGTGCATAGGCCACGGCCAGCAGCCATTCCGGCACCTGTAACACCGCGATGTCGCTACTGTGCAGTGCCGCACCCGCCAGCGCAGGCAGCAGCAGCGCGCCAGAAGGAATGCGCAGTCGGGTGCCCAGCCACGCGCCCGTCAGCATCACCACCAGGGTGATAACAAAGCCATGATTCAGCGGCGGAAACCAGAGCAGCGAGACGCTGTGCGCCTCATCACCCAGCCCGATGCGTGCCACCAGTGCGGCCGCCGAGGCGACAAACAGCACCCGCAGATATTGCATGAATGCGACCAGCCGCACGTCAGCGCCAAAGTCACCCGCCATCGCCACCATGGCCGTTGCACCGCCCGGCGACGATCCCCATGCGCCGGTCGGGCCAGGCAGATGACTGAAGCGCACCAGCAGAAAACCTGACAGGCCGCTGGCCGCCAGCGTCAGCAGCAACACCGCCAGCACGATCGGCCAGTCCTGAATCAGCGGAGCCAGAATCGAAGGCGACAGACTCTGCGCAATCATGCAGCCCAGTACGGCCTGAGCGAGCAGGAACAGCCGTTTATCAATTCGCAGCGTGGCACCCGACAGCCCCATCACTACACCCACAATCATCGGTCCCAGTAACAGCGCAGCGGGCACATGAAAATAGTGCAGCACCGCGCCCAGCAATACCGAGATCAGCAGCAGCAGCGTCCACTGCGCGCGCAACGAAAAAGCGTCCATAAGAAGTTAATAATTTGTAAAAACAGGAGGGTAAGATTACGCAGAAATGGGGACAGGAGCCAGCAGAACGGGCCATCTCAGATGGCCCGTTCTTATTTTAAAGCCAGTTTTTACGCTTGAAATAGAGATAAGGCGCCAGTCCGGCCAGAATCATCAGGCCGATCGCGGCCGGATAACCAAAGCTCCACTTCAGTTCCGGCATAAACTCAAAGTTCATCCCATAACTGGAGGCCACCAGCGTCGGCGGCAGAAACACCACGGAGACCACCGAGAAGATCTTGATGATGCGGTTCTGCTCAATGTTGATGAAACCCATCGCCGCCTGCATCAGGAAGTTGACCTTCTGAAACAGTGATTCGTTATGCGGCAGCAGCGATTCGATATCGCGCAGAATTTCACGCGCCTGCTCCAGCTGATTGCCCGGCAAACGTGCTTTGCGTACCAGGAAGTTCAGGGCGCGCTGGGTATCCATCAGACAGAGACGCACCTTCCAGCCGATATCTTCCAGTTCCGCTAGTCGCGACAGCGCCTGATCGTACTCTTCGCCCTGCTGACCTTCCATGATCACCCGGCTGAGTTTCTCCAGTGCGCTGTAGATGTTCTCGATTTCGTCCGCCAGCTGCTCGATTTTGGTTTCAAACAGGTCGAGCAGCAGCTCAAAGGCATTGCCGTCGATCAGGGTCTGATTACGGGCGCGCATGCGATAGAGACGGAACGCAGGCAGCTCACGTTCGCGCAGCGTGTAGAGACGGCCTTCACGGATGGTGAACGCCACGGTGGAGTTACCGGCATGATCGTCAGCATCTTCATAGAAGAAGAAGGAGTGGATATGCAGACCATCTTCATCTTCGAAGAAGCGTGCCGAGGCCTCGATATCTTCCAGCTCAGGCCGTGTTGCCAGACTCTGGCCCAGCTCAGATTGCACGCGATCACGTTCGCCCTCTTCCGGCTCGATCAGATCGACCCAGACAGAGGTCGTCAGTTTGTCGTTTTCGTCTTCCAGCTCCAGTCGCGTCAGGCGGCTGTGATCCAGTTTAAATGCGCTCAGCATAGCAATACTCCCCATTGCAGACTAAATGGGACAAGGCAGTCCGCCGTTCCTCAACATGGAACGGGCAGCCTGAACACGGAAACAGAGTTTCAGAGATAAATCAGTGCTGACTCGCGACGGAATCAAAAAGGGAGGTCGCTGATAACCGCTAAGGCTACCCGCGTAAAGAGGTAGCCTTAGATGTTATTCCTGGAATCCAGGTCATTGAGCCAGCATCGACTGGGCGTGTCCAAGGCATTGTCCTCTCATGATAATAGTGGGCGCATGTTACGCTGAGACGAAAAAGCCGTCAACCGCACGCTAAAGCGTTTCAAGCTTCGCGTAAGCCGCCACCAGCCACTTGATTCCCTGCCCCTGAAACGCCACCTGAAGACGGCTATGCTCGCCGCTGCCTTCCAGATTAATGATGGTGCCTTCGCCAAATTTTGCGTGATGAACACGCTGACCCAGCGCGAATCCACTGTCATTTTTGGTCACCGGGGCACCCATCCGCTGATGGTTTACCGGACGGCTGACGCTGGCGCGCAGACGCACTTCTTCTATGCACGCTTCGGGCAGTTCGCCGATAAAACGGGACGGCCGGTGATACACTTCCTTACCATAGAGTCGGCGGGTTTCGGCGTAGGTCAGCGTCAGCTTGAGCATCGCACGGGTCACGCCGACATAAGCCAGACGACGTTCCTCCTCCAGCCGGCCACCTTCATCCAGTGACATCTGGCTCGGGAACATGCCCTCTTCCATGCCGACGATAAACACCTGGCTGAACTCCAGCCCTTTTGCCGAGTGGAGCGTCATCAGCTGAACCGCATCCTGCCATTTGTCTGCCTGGCCTTCGCCCGCTTCCAGCGCGGCGTGGGATAAAAAGGCCTGCAGTGGCATCAGATCTTCATCTTCATCCTGATAGCTGAACTGCCGCGTAGCGGTCACCAGCTCCTCCAGGTTTTCGATACGCGCCTGACCCTTCTCACCTTTTTCCTGCTCATACATCAGCCACAGGCCAGAGTCTTTGATAACCCGGTCGGTCTGAACATGCAGCGGTAACTCGGCGGTTTCGGTTGCCAGTGAATCAACCAGTTCACAGAAGCGTTGCAGCGCAGACGCGGCCCGGCCAGCCAGCGCACGGCTTTGCAGCAGTTCACGCGTTGCCTGCCACAGCGTCATCTGACGTTCACGGGCCGTCTGACGCACCACGTCGAGCGTGCGATCGCCCACGCCGCGCGTCGGGGTATTCACCACGCGTTCAAATGCCGCGTCGTCATTGCGGTTCGCCATCAGACGCAGATAGGAGAGCGCATCTTTGATCTCCTGACGTTCGAAGAAGCGCATGCCGCCATAAATACGGTACGGCATGCTGCTTTGCAGCAGCGCCTCTTCCAGCACACGCGACTGGGCGTTGCTGCGATAGAGAATGGCGCAGTCGTTGAGCGCGCCGCCGTTCTCCATCCAGACTTTGATGCGGTTGACCACGAAGCGTGCTTCATCCAGCTCGTTAAAGGCGCAGTAGATCGAGATCGGTTCGCCATCGCTGCCTTCGGTCCAGAGCTCTTTCCCCAGGCGACCATTGTTGTTAGCGATCAGGGCGTTGGCGGCTTTCAGGATGTTATTGGTTGAGCGATAGTTCTGCTCCAGACGGATCGTTTCCGCGCCGGGGAAATCCTGCAGAAAGCGCTGAATATTCTCGACCTGTGCGCCGCGCCAGCCGTAGATCGACTGGTCATCATCGCCCACGATGATCACCCGGCCGCTGTCGCCCGCCAGCATCCGAATCCAGGCATACTGAATGTTGTTGGTATCCTGGAACTCATCCACCAGCACGTTGGTAAAGCGTTCGCGGTAGTGATTAAGAATGTGTGGCTTGTTGAGCCATAATTCATGGGCGCGCAGCAACAGCTCGGCAAAGTCGACTAAACCGGCGCGATCACAGGCTTCCTGATAGGCCTGATAGATGCGCAGCCAGGTCTGCTCAATCGGATTGCCGTAGCTTTCGATATGCTTTGGTCGCAGGCCTTCATCTTTTTTGCCATTGATGTACCACATGCCCTGACGCGCAGGCCACTGTTTGTCATCAAGGTTCATTGATTTGATCAGGCGCTTGAGCAGACGTAGCTGATCTTCGCTGTCGAGGATCTGAAAATCCTGTGGCAGACCGGCGTCAAGATGGTGGGCGCGCAGTAAGCGGTGCGCCAGACCGTGGAAGGTTCCGATCCACATTCCGCCCTGACTGGTGCCGATCAGATGCTCGATACGGTGACGCATCTCCGCTGCCGCTTTGTTGGTAAAGGTCACCGCCATAATCGAATAGGGCGAGCAGTTCTCCACCGACATCAGCCAGGCAATGCGATGCACCAGCACCCGCGTTTTACCACTGCCCGCGCCTGCCAGCACCAGCAGGTTACTGCGCGGTGCCGCAACGGCAGCGCGCTGATTGTCATTCAAACCATCGAGCAGTTCAGAAACGTCCATAAGCACCGATTACCAAAGAAAAAAACGCCGTCGTCACACTGATTATTCCGCCTGCCGTAAGGCATTATCGCTGCCAGTCAGGCGGCGCCACAGACGCCGGATAAGGGACGGCGGCAAAACAGAAAAGAGGAGACGACTGGATAAATTTACAGCCATTATAGCAGTGAGGTGAGTGATGCCAACCGCGAAATTTCGACATGCGGCAACAGGCGCGCATCCGGGATATGCATCAGATTGCCCTGCCGCAGGTTAATCCAGCAGGCCTGCAGCCCGCAGCGCAGTGAGCCCGCCACGTCGGTGGTCAGGTCATCACCCACGTGCAGAATATGGTGTGGCGCGATATCAAGGCGTTGCGCGGCAAGCTGATACATATCCTGCCACGGCTTGGCGCGCCCGTCTGGCCCGGCCCGCAGCGTGAAGCGGAAGTATTCGGCAATGCCCATTTTTTCCGGGCAGGCGTTGCCGTTGGTGACCGCCACCAGCGGGATTTTCTCCGCCAGGGTTTTCAGCGTCTGGTGCGTCTCATCCGGCATCTCGACCTGACTCCGCCACTGATGGAAGACCGCCATCACTTCTGCCGCACCCGCAGTGGCTTCAGCGGCAGAGAGGCCGATATTCAGCATCGCCAGCTCAACCGAACGGCGTCGCCACTCCGAAACATCATGATAGATATCAGGTTCGCGCTGCAGCAGCTCATCGCGCAACTGCTGATAATCCTGCGGCGTGAAGTCACGCAGCGCCGGATGAAAAGCCTGCAACGCGGCATGGGACTCCAGGGTGGTACGACGGATGACCGGGTAGTTATCGTAGAGAGTGTCATCAAGGTCGAAGGTCATGGCTTTTATGGCCGACAGCGGACGATAAAACTTCATTCGTTCTTTCCTCGTTTGGCGCGGGGATGCGCAGCGTCATACACCGAAGCCAGATGCTGGAAATCGAGATGGGTATAGATCTGGGTCGTCGACAGGTTTGCGTGACCCAGCAACTCCTGCACGGCGCGCAGGTCACCGCTGGATTCCAGCAGATGCGTGGCAAATGAGTGTCGTAGCTTATGCGGATGGATATGGCTGGCCACGCCCTGTCTGATGCCCCATTCGGCAAAGCGTTTCTGCACGTTGCGTGGCGAGATGCGGTTGCCGCGCGTCGAAAGAAACAGCGCATCATCCTGGCCGCCAAAGGTTTCACGCAGCGGCAGCCAGTGCTGGATCCAGGCGACCGCCGTGCGACCAATCGGTATCCGGCGCTCTTTGCTGCCCTTACCGACTACCCACACTTCGCCTGAATGGAGATCGACGTGGCGACAATCCATATTCACCAGTTCAGAGAGACGCAAACCGCCGCCATACATCACTTCCAGCATCGCCCGGTCGCGCACCGCCAGCGGATCGCTAAGGTCGATCTCCAGCAGCTGATTTACTTCATCTACATCAATGTTTTTAGGCAGATGGCGCGCTTTACGCGGCGTCATCACCCCTTTGGCCGGGTTGGCAGAAAGCAAACCCTGGCTCACCTGCCAGTCGAGAAAACTGCGCAGGGCGGAGAGCCGCAGCGCGAGGCTGCTGGCGGCCAGTCCGGCGCGACGGCTGCGCGCCGCCATGCTGCGCACCTGCGCCGGTTCCAGCTGCGCCCAGCTGCTGAGCTTCATCTCATCAGCAATCGCCACCAGCGCGGCAAGCTGGCGCGCATAGCTGCTCTGGGTTAACGGACTGAGCTGGCGCTCCACTTTCAGGTAGCGCAGAAATCCGTCGACGGCCTCCTGCAGCGCGCTGCTCATGCGCGTTCAACCCAGCGGGAGAGCAGATCAGGCATCATCTGCGACAGATGCTGCAACAGCAGTGTCCCCATGCCCGATTGATAGTGCTGGCTGTCACGACTGCTGAACACCAGCACGCCGAGATCGCCCTCCTCACCCATTAGCGACATGGCAACCGACCCGATCGCTTTGGCCTGCGGCAACAGCAGCAGCAGTTCCGGCCCGTTAATGTTGCCAAGATAGTGATGCTGGTTACCGAAGCGCTGAATACGCAGCGGTTCAAACGCCTGACGCGAGAGGCTCAGCTGAAAGAAATCGGAGGGCGCGCCCAGCAGCCATTTATCACTGAACAGCCGCACATTGGCACCCGCCAGGCCCAGCTCACGCGCCCAGCGATGCAGACGGTTGAGCATATCCTGCAGCGAGTCAGCCGCGGCCAGATGGCTCTCCAGCGACAACAGACGGTCAAACAGTTCGTGGTTAGCGCTGGCCTGCTCCATCAGCAGCGTGATCTCTTCTTCCAGCCGCTGAATATGGTTGCGTTGCCGTGCCATATGCCATTCGACCAGAGAGACGCTGCCACGCACCGGATGCGGCACGGCCATCTGTTCAACTGCACGGGCATTGCGGATAAAGAAATCGGGATTCTGCCGCAGATAATCACTGACGGCCTGATCGTCCAGCAGAACCGAACTGTCAGCCTGCTCTTCGATATTTTTCATAGATGAATAAACCCATCGTAGACGTGTGTCGCAGGCCCGGTCATATAGAGCGGCTGACCGGCGCCTTTCCAGGTGATGTGCAGCGTTCCGCCAGGCAGGTCGACACGCACTTTGGGTGCCAGAATGCCCTGCTGAATGCCACATGCAACGGCAGCACAGGCGCCGCTGCCGCACGCCTGCGTTTCACCCGCACCGCGTTCGTAGACGCGCAGGCGGATATGTTCGGGATTGATGATCTCCATAAAACCGACATTGACGCGATCCGGGAAGCGTTCATGACTCTCCAGAATCGGACCCAGCAGTTCAACCTGCGCGGTTTTGACACTTTCGACCTGGATAACGCAGTGCGGGTTGCCCATCGACACCGCACCCAGCATCACCGTCTGTTCGGCCACGCGCAGCAGATAGAGATTTTCGGCCTTGTTGGCGCGGAACGGCACCTGCTGAGGCTCAAAGTTTGGCTCGCCCATGTTGACGCGCACCTGGTCGTCAGGCGTGACGGTCAACACCATGCGGCCATTCTGCGTACTGACCCGGATGTCACTTTTGTTGGTCAGCCCTTTCAGCTGAACAAAGCGGGCAAAGCAGCGCGCACCGTTGCCGCACTGTGCGACTTCACTGCCGTCAGCGTTGAAAATGCGATAGTGGAAATCGAGATCGGGATCGTAAGGCGGTTCAACAATCAGCAGTTGATCAAAACCGATCCCCAGATGACGATCGGCCAGCCGGCGGATCAATTCCGGCGAAAAGAAGACGTTTTGTGTCACCGCATCCACAACCATAAAATCGTTGCCGAGACCGTGCATTTTGGAGAACTGCATTTTTTGCTCCGCCGGATAAGCCATCAGATTAGTTCGCTTTTACGCCTGAATTGCCGGTAACCAGCCCGCCGACATCGGCTTTAGAGGCATCCGCTTTCTGGCGGTCGGTTGGGGCTTGTTGTTTCTTCGGCTGATCCTTCGGCGGGAAGTAGAGCGGTCCTTTCAGACCACAACCTGCAAGGCTGATTACTGCCAGTGTCATGGCCAACAGGCTTATTACTTTCTTCATTCTTTATGCTCTTCATGTCCTTTACCTGGATGCTTATCATCGCAGTTGAAGGTGGAAAAGCAACAGGAAATGCCCGCAAATAGCGTGAAGCGGGTGACAAGCCGGGAAGATAGCGGCCACCTGCAGAGCGCAGGCAGCCCGTCAGCATCAGTGCACCTGATAGCGTGGCTGATAGTCGCTGTTGTCGTTGTCAGGCTGCGAGGTACACAGCTGCGTCAGCGTCTGGCTACGGAACGGAATCACCTGGAATCGCTCACCGGTGTTCACAATCTGGTAGAACTGCGGCAGGTTGAAGTTGATAAAGCTCGAACCATAGGTAAAGCGATCGTGCGATGAGGAGTAGAACCGGCTGACATCGCGCACCAGCTCCTCTTTACTGCCTTCACAGTGATGATAGACCTCAACCCGATTGGTCTCATCGAGGATGTAGATATTGAAGCCGCGCTCATCAGTGGTGTTTTCAAAGAAGAACTGAATAATGCCTTCGCTGGCATACCCATTGACCACCGGTGGCAGCGGCGTCTGATTCGTTTCGACTTTGATCGACAGTCCGTGCAGCTTGTTGTTGGAGATCGCGCCATAAAACTCAACCGCGTTTTCCAGCTTCTGCACCGAAACGCTCATGCGTTCAAAGAACAGGCCCCAGGTCTCGCCCGCCATACGCAGCGCTTTAAAGCGACCCGGCTCCTGACGTGTGCTGGAGAGGCGCAACTCAATGCATTCTGAGACCAGTTGCTGTACCCGCGTCCGAATCAGACCGCGCAGATGCTGGCTGTAGCAGAACACTTCCACCGTATCGGGCGGTGCAGCATCCTGATGCATCTTGCCGAGAATGGTTTTCAGCCCTTCGATCATCGCCTGTTCGCCGCTGAAGTGCAGCGTACGCACCTCATTCCAGGAGTTGCGATAAAGCAGATCGATGCTGCCAATCAGGCACTGCTGCTGCTGACCAAAACTAAAGACATCCAGCTTACGGAAGTCGAAGTGCACCACCTGATTGCGGAAGGCCGCCGTCGGATCGTGTTCAAGGTTAACAATAATCGCAAGGTGCCGGATTTCGCACGGACTGTAGAGCGCTTTTGGCGTCGGCGAAGGCAGACGCAGCGGGAAGTGGCTGGAAACATCGTTAACCAGCTCCTGCAGACGCGCCAGATCGCAAACCTCATTGCCTTTAATATGCAGCCGGGTTTTACGGGTCAGCAGTCCATTGAACCACGCCCACGCCACCAGCTTGTTCAGGTAGCGGTTATATTCCAGCGGTTGATGGCTGATAATCGAATCCATGTCCGGCGCCTGGTTATAGAGATACCAGCCGGAACGGTTGGCGCGGCCAGGCGGCACATGAATAAAGGTCAGATTGGGTTCGGAGAGATCGGGCGAAATCTGCGGATTCACCAGCGTCACTTTGCCCGGCAGCGCTTCAAACGCAGCATACAGTTTACGGGTCAACACACCGATATCCTGCGGGCTGGCGCTGACGCTTAAGTTATTGCGGCGGGCAAAGCGGATCAGGTTGCGATAACTCTGCATCATCGCATCCAGCAATTCATTATGGGCTTCGCGCACCCGCTCGATTTTCCACTCAGCGCGGTTATCCAGAATGGCAATCTTCTCTTCGTTCCAGCCCCACTCTTTGACCAGCTGCGATAAAATTTCGCGACGCCAGCCGGTGCGGTGCTGATGATCTTCGGTGCTGAGCTTTTCACACACTTTGAGGTAGAAACAGCGACGCACCAGGTCGAGACGCGGCTGATCGTCAACGCTGGTCAGATAGTGCGTAACGCGCTCCAGCATCATGCAGTAAGGATCAAGCCCGAAGCAGATGATTTCACCGTCATGCAGGCGCTGTTTGATATCCATCGCCAGTAGCTGCGTATTCGGGTATTCCCAGCTGTAGGCTTCCAGCAGCAGCGTTTTCAGTACGGCTTTATATGGGGAGTCGATGCTTTTATAGAGCTGCCACAGACTGGCGCCGAAATACTCTTCCGCCGACAGCGTGCCGAGGCCGCCAAGATCGAGCCACTCATTAGGGGTCAGCACGCCTTTGGCGTAGAGCGACATTACGTAGTCGTCGTAATTGTGCTCTTCTTCGCCCGGCACCATATTCCACAGGATGCGTTTACCCGCCATACGAACTGCCGTACGGTAGAACTCATCCAGCAGTAAAATGTGTTGTGTTGAACCGCAATCTTCACCGCCCAGACTGCCGCTTTCGTTGTGGCGGAAGCGGTTTTCATCAATCAGAAAGAAACTCACCTCTA
This sequence comes from Pantoea sp. K16, assembly GCF_048452805.1. Classification (NCBI taxonomy): domain Bacteria; kingdom Pseudomonadati; phylum Pseudomonadota; class Gammaproteobacteria; order Enterobacterales; family Erwiniaceae; genus Pantoea; species Pantoea sp. K16. The sequence goes on from NZ_JBLWNV010000017.1 coordinate 48,152, forward strand.
CGCCCATCGAAACGCACCACTTCTGCAGCAGCGTACATTTGCGCTGCAGATTCAGACGCTCTTCATTATCAAGCCAGGATTGATGGCAGACCCAGATATCGAGATCCGAGACGCTGTTCTGGCCGACAGATGAGGTGCTGCCCATAGAATAGATCGCCGTAATCGGCATTTCGCCTTTCGGCGCATCGGCATGACGCAGATCGCTGTCGCCGGTGAGATCGGCCAGCAGCTGACGCTGATTTTCATCAGGCGTGAAGAAGCTGATGCCATGTGGAACGCTACCTTCAAGGTAACCCGGCATCTGCGGATGTTGATAATGTAATAAGGTTGGCAGCAGACTGTAGACGCGCTGAAAAGCGGGTCCCATAGCAGCCAGCGCACGATCAACGCGCAGCTGGTTGATTGCATCCAGTCTCTGTTTCAGTGTCTCAATGTAGAGGTACAAGACGTTTCGCCTGATTGTCCCAGTGTTTAAGCACCCTGTTTCCACACTCTGCCGCTTATAAAGTAAAAAAGTGGGCAGATAATTGCTGGAAACGTGATCAATCTAACACCCTGCAGATTGACCGTAAAGAAAGTTGCGCTACCTGACAGTTTAGCACGTTCTTACCAGCTTCCCGCCTTTTCAGCTCTGGTTCCCACGTTATGGCTTAATAAACCGGCCTGAAACCGCACGCAGGCCGTTTTCAATCCGTTGAAACTGACAGTCTTCACCCAGAGATGATAGGATATTCAGTGAACGATAAAAATGGTTAACAGCATGTTAGACAAAATTTTCAGAATTGCTACAAGACAAAGCCCGCTCGCATTATGGCAGGCACATTATGTACAGCAACGACTCATGAGTGCCCATCCGGGACTGCGCGTTGAGCTGGTGCCTATGGTCACGAAAGGTGACATCATCCTTGATACGCCGCTGGCAAAAGTGGGGGGCAAAGGGCTGTTTGTCAAAGAGCTTGAGCTGGCGATGCAGGATGGCCGTGCCGATATGGCGGTGCACTCGATGAAGGATGTGCCGGTCAATTTCCCGGAAGGTCTGGGCCTGGTAACCATCTGCGAGCGCGATGATCCGCGCGATGCGTTCGTTTCTCATCATTATGACTCTATTGACGCGCTGCCACAGGGTGCCATTGTCGGCACGTCCAGCCTGCGCCGTCAGTGCCAGATTAGTGCGCGCCGTCCGGACCTGGTTATCCGCTCGCTGCGGGGCAATGTCGGCACCCGCCTCGGCAAGCTTGATGCCGGAGAGTATGACGCGATTATTCTTGCTGTCGCCGGGCTGAAACGCCTGGGACTGGAAGATCGCATTCGTCAGGCGATGCCTGCCGAAGTTTCCCTGCCCGCCGTGGGTCAGGGTGCGGTCGGCATTGAATGCCGTCTGGACGACACCACCTTAATTGGCCTGTTGCAGGCGCTGAATCACGATGATACCGAAGTCTGTGTCAGAGCGGAGCGCGCCATGAATACCCGTTTAGAGGGTGGCTGCCAGGTGCCAATCGGCAGTTTCGCGGTGCTGGAAGGCGATGACCTCTGGCTGCGCGGCATGGTTGGCGCACCGGATGGCCGGGTCATGGTCAGCGGCGAACGTCGTGGTCCCCGCGCTCAGGCTGAACAGATGGGTATTTCACTGGCCGATGAACTGCTGAATGGCGGCGCGCGTGAAATCCTGAAAGAAGTTTACCAGGGGCAGCCGCCGGCATGACCATTCTGGTGACGCGCCCGGAACCCGCAGCGGCAGAGCTGGTGTCACGCCTGCATGCCCTTGGCAAACAGGCGTGGAGCCTGCCGCTGATAGAATTTGCGCCGGGCGCTGATCTCACCTCTCTGCCACAAAAGCTCGCCGCACTTCGCCCTGGCGACCTGGTTTTTATCCTTTCTCAGCAGGTTATACATTACGCACAACACACCGTCACAGCATGGCCCGCTGAGCTGGACTATTATGCAATTGGTCGCAGCACCGCCCTGGCGTTTCATACCGCCAGCGGACAGCAGGTAACCTGGCCTCATGCACATGAAACCAGTGAAGAATTGATCCAGCTGAATACCCTTCAGCAGGTTGCGGGTAAACGTGCGCTGATCCTGCGTGGCGATCCCGGACGTGAGTTGCTGGCTCAGACGTTAACCCGGCGAGGTGCTGAGGTGTCGTTTGCAGCCTGTTATCAGCGCTGCCAGAAGTATTATGATGGACCCGTTGAGGGACGCCGCTGGCGCGATCGCGGTGTCTCCGTGCTGGTGGTGACCAGCGGTGAAATGTTACAACAGCTTTTTTCGCTGTTCCCCGCAGTTGATCGCGAGGAATGGCTGCTCAACTGCCGACTGGTTGTCGTCAGTGAACGTTTGGCTACCCTGGCCGCAGGATTGGGTTGGCAGGATATTCAGGTAGCCGATGGTGCCGATAACGATGCGCTGCTGCGCGCGTTACGCTGAACTTTAACAATGGGATGTGCCACATATGACGGAACAAAAAGACTCCTCCGCCATGGTTGAAGAAACCACCCCAGCGGTCGACCGCTCTCCTTCCAGCAACAGCACACCACCGCGTAATGCGAAAAATGGTGGCATGGTGCTGGGTGCAGTTGCGATTGTGATTGCGCTGGCGATTGGTGCGGGTTTATACCTTAACGGGAAACATCAGGCTGATTTACAGGCACAAACCAATCAGAAGCTGAGCGAACAATTAAGCGCGTTGCAACAGCAGGCCAGCAGCGACAAACAGCAGCTGACTCAGCAACTGAGCGGCGCCGAAACCGCGTTGCAGACAGCCCAGACACAGCAGAACGCGTCAGCAAAAGAGCTGGAAACCCTGCGTGAAAAAGTGGCCGTGATTTCTGGCAACGACGTGCGCAGCTGGTTGCTGGCACAGGCGGACTATCTGGTGAAACTGGCTGGCCGCAAACTCTGGAGCGACCAGGATGTCACCACCGCCGCTGCTCTGCTGAAAAGCGCCGATGCCAGCCTGGCCGACATGAACGATCCCAGCGTCATGAATGTGCGTCGTGCGCTGACCCAGGATATCAGTAACCTCTCTTCGGTTACGCAGGTCGATTATGACGGCGTGATCCTCAAACTGAACCAGTTGTCGAACAACGTTGATAATCTGCGTCTGGCCGATAATGACAGCGATGATGCGCCGATGGACAGCGATGGCGGTGAACTGTCAGGTTCCGTGCGCGAATGGCGTCAGAATCTGGTGAAAAGCTGGCATAACTTTATGGATGATTTTATTACCATCCGCCGCCGCGATAACACCGCCCAGCCCCTGCTGGCACCTAATCAGGATGTTTACCTGCGTGAGAATATCCGCTCGCGTCTGCTGATTGCTGCTCAGGCGGTACCGCGTCATCAGGATGAGATTTATAAACAATCTATCGACACCGTGTCCGCGTGGGTTCGCGCCTGGTACGACACCAATGATGCCGCTACCAAAGCCTTCCTTGCCCAGCTGGATGAGCTGAGCCAGCAGAACATCAATATGGATCTGCCGGATAACCTGGAAAGTCAGCCGTTGCTGGAACAGCTGATGCAGACCCGCGTCCGGAACCTGTTAGCGCAACCTTCTGCCGCTGCTAATCAGCAGGGAGGCTAAGCATGCTTAAGGTATTTATCCTCTTTATCCTGCTGATTGCTGGCGTGGTGCTGGGACCGATGATTGCCGGTCATCAGGGTTACGTGCTGATTCAGACCGATAACTGGAACATCGAAACCAGCGTCACCGGCCTGGTCATTATCCTCATCCTCAGCCTGCTGGTGATTCTGGCCGTGGAATGGCTGCTGCGCCGCGTGCTGCACACCGGCGCGCGTACCCGTGGCTGGTTTACCGGACGTAAACGCCGTCGCGCCCAGCGTCATACTCAGTCGGCGCTGATGAAGCTGGCAGAAGGCGATCACCGTCAGGTGGAAAAACTGCTTTCTAAAGATGCCGATCACGCTGATGTGCCGGTGGCGAACTACCTGCTGGCAGCAGAAGCTGCGCAACAGCGTGGTGATGAAATCCGTGCCAATCAGCATCTTGAACGTGCTGCAGAGCTGTCGGAGAGCAACACCATTCCGGTAGAAATTGCCCGCGCACGTATTCAGCTGGCACGTAACGAAGATCATGCTGCGCGTCATAGCATTGACCGTCTGCTGGAAGTGGCACCGCGTCATCCTGAAGTGCTGCGCCTGGCCGAACAGGCGTATGTCCGTACTGGTGCCTGGAGTGCATTGCTGGATATTCTGCCTGCCATGCAGAAGGCGCAGGTCGGCGATGAGCTGCATCGTGATGCATTACAGCAGCAAGCCTGGCTGGGTCTGATGAATCAGGCGATGGCTGACCAGGGCAGCGATGGGCTGAAGCGCTGGTGGAACGATCTGAGCCGCAAAACCCGTCAGGAAACGACGCTGCAGGTGGCCATGGCGGATCATTTGATTGAATGCAACGATCACGACACCGCGCAATCGATCGTGCTGGAGGGCCTCAAGCGTCATTATGACGATCGTCTGGTACTGCTGATGCCTCGCATCAAAAGCGGTAGTCCGGAAGCGCTGGAGAAAGTATTGCGCCAGCAAATCAAACAACACGGCGCAACACCGCTGCTGCACAGTACGCTGGGGCAGTTGCTGATGCGTCATGGTGAATGGCAGCAGGCTGCTGAGGCACTGCAGCAGGCGCTGGCACAGCGTCCTGACGCGTTTGATTATGCATGGCTGGCGGATGTTTATGATCGTCTGCGTCGCCCGGAAGAAGCGGCGAAGATGCGTCGTGAAGGGTTGTTGCTCACCTTGAAGAACAATCCCAACGCCTGATCCTCTTTTCATACCTGATAAAGCCGGGCTTGCCCGGCTTTTTTGTGCCCGCAATCTGCCAGCACGCTTTCGCAGGCAAAAAAAACACCTGCCAGTGGCAGGTGTAAGATCAGGTCGGTAAGACAACCGGGAGGTACCTGACTCAACGTGGTGTCTGTTAACCCTATAAGACTTTCGCGATACAGGCAGGCAGACAACAGGTACCTAAAATTGGCTCTGCATCATTCCCAGGTTTATGTAGCATCAGCAGACATAAGAGGTGGAATGAGCATCTACAGCAGAAGTATTGCACAAGCCATGCCAGGTTTATGATTATTTTTAAAATCACAATAAATCAGCATGTTAAAGAATTAGCTCAAAGCTTCATTCAACAGGCCTGTCGGGAAATGTCGGTATCCAGCGACAGCTGGCATTTTCTCTGTCTCTGAATGGAGACAGCAAGGCAAATCTCTCTGTGAAATCAACAATAACAATGACTTATTTGTCGGCAATTCACGACGCTGTTGCTCCTGCTTATATTGCGAAAGGAATCAAAGCCTAGTAACTCTGGTTGCAACGGATAAGCTCACACGCTGGCCGCTCTCACCGCTGTGCGGGCTAGGGTTTACAGCAATGAAGATGCTTAACGCGCAGGGAATACGGTCAGAGGAGGAAAGCGTCCCGCGCCAGGGACGGCGCGGGCCGAGCGGCCATGGATGGCATTAGCGCCTTTCCGATCTGACCGTATTCCCTTCGCAGGCTCGAACTCACCGCTACGTTGTTCCACAGCATGCGCCCCGGCTCAAACCTCCTTCGGAGGTCCTCATCCTCTTTTCTGCAGACGAAAAAAAACCTGTCTTTTCAGACAGGTTTCTAAAATGGTCGGCGAGAGAGGATTCGAACCTCCGACCCACTGGTCCCAAACCAGTTGCGCTACCAAGCTGCGCTACTCGCCGATTTTTTTAACTGTTTTGCCTGGTGCGAAGAGAGGGACTTGAACCCTCACGTCCGTTAAGACACTAACACCTGAAGCTAGCGCGTCTACCAATTCCGCCACCTTCGCGTTTCCCAGCAAAATCTGGGGTGGCTAATGGGACTCGAACCCACGACAACTGGAATCACAATCCAGGGCTCTACCAACTGAGCTATAGCCACCACAATACTTAATGTCACAAGTTAAAAACCTGCAGCATTTAAATCTCTACTGCCAACCGCGGTAAATCAACCACCGAAGCTCATGCGCACAAACGATATGGCGCGCCCGACAGGATTCGAACCTGAGACCTCTGCCTCCGGAGGGCAGCGCTCTATCCAGCTGAGCTACGGGCGCGTAGCGCCGTTGCGGATGTGCATACTAGAGATAAGCGCCCATCGTGTCTAGTGCTTTTTAAATAAAAAGACGCGTTTGATTACGCTTTGTGCATTTTGTCGACAAATAGTGCATTTCCACTCTCACAACGCGTAAAAATGCGGCATTTATCAGCAATATCAGAGATCGCCACGCCAGTGATAGCGCAAATATTTAAGCAGTTTTAATTGCCGGCGCAGGCGGCCAGGCTGCCGAATCAGACGATAGAGCCACTCCAGCCCCAACCGCTGCCAGATCTCAGGCGCTCGCTTCACATGGCCGGTGAAAACATCGTACGTTCCACCCACGCCCATATAGAGCGCATCAGGCCAGTGCGCACGGCACGCCAGCATCAACAGCTCCTGACGGGGCGACCCCAGCGCTACAGTCACCAGCTTCGCGCCGCTGGCCGCAATCCGGGCAAACAGCGCATCCTGATCGGCTGGCGCAAAATAGCCGTCCTGCGCCCCGACAATATTCACATTCCACTGACGACGTAGCTTATCGCAGGTTTCATCCAGCACCTGCTGACGACCGCCGATAAGAAATACAGGCGTCCCTTCCCGCCCGGCGCGTTCCATCAGCGCTTCCCATAAATCAGCACCCGCAATGCGCTGCACCGACGCGTGTGGATACTTTTTACGAATCGAGCGCACAATGCTGATGCCATCGGCGTACGCATACTCCGCCTGCGCTAACAGCGTGCGTAATCCCTCATCCCGCTCAGCGGTCAGGATCTTCTCCGCATTAATCGCCACTAAAATACCGCTGCGTACGCTGTGCGGCGGCATCAGAAAATTCACCGCCGACGGCATGTTTTCGAAGCCATACAACTCAACGCCGCGAATCCGGTACTGCGGCGTCTCAGTTAACTTTGTCATATCTTCCGTCAATCCCAGAGGCTACTCAGAGCGGGCTGTGCAACACCCGCCTGCTGCGGTCGCGAATCAAACCTGCGCGATCCAGTAACCAGAAAAGTAATTTAGCCATGCCCAGACAGGCAGCAAAAATGATGCAGAAAAACACCACGCGTGAACCGAACGCATCAAGGCCTTCGCGTGCCAGCACGATCATGTTAAAGACCGCGCCAAAACAGAAGCTTTGCAGGATGGCGCCGGTGTAACGGTTGGTCTCTAGGCAGCCACGCTGATAGATTGCATCAAAGGCTTTTATAATCATCCCTACCGCGACCGCACCGATCGGAATCGCCCAGACGCCGCCCATCACCACCAGCGACCCTATCAGCGTGGGTGAAATCGCCAGGCCAGAATGGTTGTTCAGCACTTCCCAGGTAAAGTAGTTAGCACTGTTTAACACTGCCAGCGGCCGATCCGGCCAGAGCCAGGTCGGAATGAAAACGTAGAAATCACGCCACAGCGGTGCCAGCCCCTGAAACTCAATTCTGGCGTAGTTATCCAGCAGCAAGGCGAGATTCTCCCACGGCGAGAAGGTATCACGCGTCAGATAGAGGAAAGTATAAAACGCTTCATCGCCCATAACGTCGAGGTTATAGCGGCGCAGTGCCAGCCAGAACATTCCTGCAATCGCCAGCACGCCCGCCGTTGCCAGCATCCACAAAGTGATCCAGCCACGGGTAATCCCGATAAACAGGAACAGGGCAAACGCAATAATGATATTGGCGCGGGTACCACCCACCAGCGCGTAGGTCAGTAAACCAAAGGCAACGGTCACCACCAGGAACAGCAGCCAGTTGCGGCGCGTCGGGCTCAAAAAGTAGGGGATCAGCATCGCCGGAATAAAGAAATAGAAGAAGCGCTTAAGCGCTACACCCGACACTTCACTGGAGAAAATCTGGTTATAGGCAGTCAGGCGGAACAGCAGAAAACCGTTATGAATGAAGAACACCGTCACCGTACCCAGCGCCACCAGCGCCAGGATCACGCAGGTCAGATGGGTTTCGACGCGATTCATCTGCAGCCAGGGCTTCGCCGGAGACGCGCTGGCGGGTTTCAGCCGCACTTTATAGCTGACGTAATAAATGGCGTAAAACGCCGTGGCCGACAGCAGCGCCTCCAGCAGGTTCTCAACCGGCACCACTTCAACATTAAAGCGAAACACCAGCACGGAGGTCAGCGGGAAGCCGAAGTAAAAGGTCAGTAAGAACAGCAGCGTGAAGAACAGATGAAAGTTAAAACGGACGCGCTTAAACTCCCGCCAGGTCAGGGTCAGAATAAAAACCAGCGACAGCAGATAGACCACCAGCAGGCCGCCAAACTGCATAAGACTCATGACAACTCCCCTTCGCTGAGCTGTAACGCGGCTCGCCAGCCCGCCAGATAACCCGGCGCAAAAAAGGCGATAGCCTGTTTATCACAGCTTATCAGCTGACGACGTGCCTCGGCGATCACCGCAGGCGACAGCGTATCTTCGCTGAACAATACCGGAAGCTGCTGCTCTGCCACATCACGCCAGAATGGATTTTTGCGGGTCAGGACAAACGGCACGTTGGCCTGAATCAGCAGGCAGAGTGTTCCCACCCCTTGCTGACGTTCAAACATAAAATAGCCGACATGGCAGCGCGCCAGCAGGGCTAAGTAATCATCAAACGCCAGGTTTTCACGCATCAGATTCACCTGCCCGTTCGGGAACAGCGCATCGGCAGCGGCCTTAATCTGGCTGATATAAGCCTCATTACCTGGCGGATAGCCCAAAGGGACCTCGATACGCACCTGCTCGCCAAACTGCGCGTGAATCGCTTTTAAGCCTTCGATGTGTCGGTTACTCGGATCGCCCGAGTTGCCCAGCAACAGCGTAAAAGGCTCCGACGGGACAGATTCAACGGCTGCGGCGGGCATTCTGGTGGGAAAATAGAGCAGTGAACCGGGTACGCGCCGATGGCGCTGCTGGTAGTGATGCAGGTCGCCACGGGTCGCAAAAACTTGTGCAACCCGTCCCTGCGCTATCCGGCGGACCAGATAGAACAGGCGGAACTTCAGGCTGCGCGAATCTTCATAAAGATCGGCACCCCAGACGTGCCAGAAGAGCTGTGAACGACGCAGCTTACCGCTGAGTAACGCCAGCCAGATCCACGGGTTAAACTGTCCGTGGCAGAAAAAACGCTGCTGACGATTTCTGGCCCGCTGCAGTACCGCCTGCGCCAGCGCTTTCTTGCTGGTAAAGCACTCGATCTGCAACGCACTGAACGGCGCCAGGCTCTCGGGCTGCTGCGTCACCACCATAAAATGGCGTGGCGCAGCCGCAGGCTGCTCAACGCTGAGTACGTCGTTGAAAAAGCGCAGCACCGTAAGATTGTGGTGGGGAATGTCCGATCCCAAAACGTGAATTAAAGTCATTTTTTCCGGCAGTAAACAATAAAAGCGCCACAACACAGGGCAAAGTAAGCCATATAGGTAAACATATAGGCCTGCGCCGCACCCGTCGCGCCATGTAACGGGATCAACCAGCGTGAAAACAGGGTCAGCAACAGAAACTGGCTGATCTCAGTCAGAACATAAAAGCGCAGCGAGGCTTTGGCGATAACCAGATATCCGAAAACATAGGCGCCGACCTTAAAAACATCGCCGCACAGCTGCCAGACAAAGAGATCGCGCATCCCGCGAAACGCTTCAGAGAACAGCAGGCTGATGGCGAAATCGCGCAGTACCCAGACACCCAGGCTGGCAACCGCTACGGCGGGCAGGACAAAGCGCAGTGCACGGCCAATCTCGCGCGCGATGTCACGTTTGTTATCCAGCCGCGCCAGCGTCGGCAGCAGCCAGACGCTAAACGTCGCGGTAATAAATTGCAGATAGGCATCGGAAATGCTGGTGACGCCCTGCCACAATCCGACCTGTGCCCAGCCCTGCTGCTCCGCCAGCAGATTACGCATCAGCACCCAGGCGACCGGCAGGGTCACGGCGGTGATCAGCGCCATCAGCGTATATTTTGCCAGATTACGGGCCAGCTCAGGATGCCATTGCGGTCGCAGCCAGCTAAGCGGCAGCGGCGCACGGCGTTTCAGCATCAGGAGTGCAGGCAGCAGCAGCAAAGCCGGTACCAGCGCCAGCCCGGTCAGCGCACCCTGATAGCCACCCAGCCACCAGCAGAGCAGATAGCCTGCCACGCCAATCAGGCTGCCGAGAATCAGCGCCAGCGCATTACCGCGCGCGTCGCGATAGCCCTTCAGCAGTGCAAGGGTAAAGTTGGCCCAGGCGATGCCGAGCTGAAGAAAGGCCACCACGCGGATGACGCCCTGATAGCGGTCGTGACCAAACAGCGCGATGCTGATGGGTGCCGCCGCCAGCAGAAACAGCAGCGCCAGCACACCGGAAAAGCCCAGTACCATGGTTGATGCCGTGCCCACCATCGCCCGCAACTGTTCGGGCTGCTGCTGATACTGCGCCACATAGGTGGTGACGCCATTAAAGATGCCTGCGCCCGCCAGCACGCCCAGCACGGTGATCAACTGACGGAAGTTCCCCGCCTGGCCGACACCCTCGGGTCCGAAGCTGACCGCCAGCAGTTTGACGACCAGCAGGCCGGCCACAATTTTTACCAGCGTGGACGATGCGGTCCACACTGAGGCTCTGGCTAATGACATCAGGAAAAGAAGCTCAGCAGTGAGCTGATAACCGTGCTCTGATTGTTATCCGACAGGTTATAAAACAGCGGCAGACGCAGCAGGCGTTCACTTTCCCGCGTGGTAAAGCGATCGTCGCCGACAAACTGCGAGAACCGCTCACCGGCGGGCGAACTGTGCAGCGGAATATAGTGAAACACCGTCAGTATCTCGGCTTCTTTCATCCAGTTTATCAGCGCCTGACGATCGTCCTGATCGCGCAGTTTGATGTAGAACATGTGCGCATTGTGTTCACAGCTGGCGGGGATCACCGGCAGGCTGATGCGTCCCTGAGCCGCCAGCGGCTGCAGCGCATCGTAATAACGCTGCCAGATGCGTAACCGCTGCTGGTTAATACGTTCAGCGGCTTCCAGCTGCGCCCAGAGATAGGCTGCCTGCAGATCGGCCATCAGATAGCTCGATCCCATATCGCGCCAGGTGTATTTATCGACCTGACCCCGGAAGAACTGGCTGCGGTTGGTGCCTTTTTCCCGCACGATCTCGGCGCGCTCGACCAGACTGGCGTCGTTAATGAGCGTCGCGCCACCTTCGCCGCCGGCGGTGTAGTTCTTGGTTTCGTGGAAACTGAAGCAGCCAATATGACCGATGGTGCCGAGCGCACGACCTTTGTAGCGTGACATCACGCCCTGCGCCGCATCTTCAATCACAAACAGCTTATGCTTTGCCGCCAGCGCCATAATGGTGTCCATTTCACAGGCCACGCCTGCGTAATGCACCGGCACAATGGCGCGGGTTTTTTCAGTGATGGCCGCTTCGATCAGCGTTTCATCAATGTTCATGGTGTCCGGGCGCACATCGACAAACACAATGCGGGCGCCGCGCAGCACAAAGGCGTTGGCGGTAGAGACAAAGGTGTAGCTCGGCATAATCACTTCATCGCCGGGCTGCAGATCGATTAACAGCGCCGCCATCTCCAGCGAAGCGGTACAGGAGGGGGTCAGCAGCACTTTTTTGCTGCCAAACCGCTGCTCCATCCACTGCTGACAGCGACGGGTAAATCCACCATCGCCGCACAGCTTGCCGCTGTTCATCGCCGACTGCATATACTCAATTTCTGTGCCCACAATCGGGGGCGCATTAAATGGAATCATGACCTTTCCTGTAAAACCAGTACGCGGTGCTGTCGAGCCGGGCACCGCTGCGTAAATAGAGGCGCATTGCCGTGAGATTGCTGAGCTGGGTAGCAACCCGAAGCTGAGCCAGCTGTCGTACCCGCGCCCAGTCTGCCGCCGCCAGCATCAGTCGCTGACCCAGCCCCTGGCCCTGCGCGTCGGGCAGTACGCCCAGCAGGCCAATGCGGGCATCGCCATCCACCGCGCGCAGCGAAACAAATCCCTGCAGCTGACCCGCGGCATCGCTTGCCACCAGACACTGATCGTCAAACGCCCCGCGTACCGCATTTTCAATCCACTGCGCATAGAAGCGTCCGCTGGCGTCCGGCGCATACCAGGGCGCGCGAAAACGACTCTGGCTGAAGAGCTGTGAGGCAGCATCGCGCAGTAGCGGGATCTGGGCTTCGCGCGCAATGCGAATTCCCGCCTGCCGTTCAGTCTGTTTCAGCGCCAGCGTCAGATCTGCTTCGCCTTCTGCCAGCCGGAACTGATGCTGCTGCAGCGTATCAATCAGTGCCGTCTCGCTGGCAGCGACTTTCATCTGCATCAGCGCACAGGGATGACGCAGCGCCTGTTCCAGCGGGATGTCACCTTGCGGCTCCAGCCGCACGGTATCAACACCGAAGAATGCGCTCTCCCAGCTAAGGGGATTAATATTGACGTGGACGGGCATGTAATAAATCCAGCAGGTATTGGCCGTAGCCGGTTTTTGTCAGCGCTTCACCCGCGGCCCGCAGCTGGTCATCACTCAGCCAGCTGTTGCGCCAGGCAATCTCTTCCAGGCAGGCAATTTTGAAGCCCTGACGTTTTTCCACCGTCTGCACAAACATGCTGGCTTCCACCAGGCTGTCGTGCGTGCCAGTATCCAGCCAGGCAAAACCTCGTCCCAGCAGTTCGACCGTCAGCTCACCACGCTCCAGATACATCTGGTTAATGGCCGTGATTTCCAGCTCGCCCCGCGCTGAGGGTTTCACCTGTTTCGCGAATTCAATAACCTGATTGTCATAAAAATAGAGCCCGGTTACTGCCCAGCGCGATTTCGGCTGCTGTGGTTTCTCTTCAATCGAGATCGCCTTGAAGTTATCGTCAAACTCCACCACGCCGAAACGTTCCGGGTCCATGACCTGATAGCCGAACACCGTTGCGCCACGATTCTGTTCAACAACTTTCCGGAGCTTGGGGCTGAAGCCCTGGCCAAAATAGAGGTTATCACCCAGAACCAGGCAGCAATTATCCTCGCCGATAAAGGATTCGCCGATGATAAAGGCCTGCGCCAGCCCATCGGGACTTGGCTGCACCGCATAGCTAAGGCGTATCCCAAATTCACTGCCATCGCCCAGCAGCCGTTCAAACTGCGCCCGGTCTTCCGGCGTGGTAATTAACAGGATGTCGCGAATACCCGCCAGCATCAGCACGGAGAGCGGATAGTAGATCATCGGTTTGTCGTAAACCGGCAGAAGTTGCTTTGATACTGCACGGGTTATCGGGTGTAACCGCGTGCCCGACCCTCCCGCTAAAATGATGCCTTTCATCGCTGCTCCTTACGCGGGTTTATTGCGATAAGCCAAGGCGTTCGCCCTGATAGCGGCCATCCAGAATAGCCTGCCACCAGGTGGGATTGGCCAGATACCATGCCACGGTTTTACGCATGCCGCTTTCAAAGGTTTCCTGCGGTACCCAGCCAAGTTCATGCGCGATTTTACTGGCATCAATGGCATAGCGCTGATCGTGACCGGGGCGGTCAGTGACATAGGTAATCAGGTCGCGGTAATGCGCCAGCCCGGCAGGTTTCTGCTCTGCGGCCAGCTCTTCAAGCAGGCTGCAGATAGTTTCAACCACCTCAATATTGCGTCGCTCGTTATGGCCGCCAATATTATAAGTTTCGCCTGGCTTGCCATGGCTGACCACCTGATAGAGTGCGCGGGCGTGATCTTCGACGTAGAGCCAGTCACGAATCTGCTGTCCGTTGCCGTAAACCGGTAAGGCTTTCCCGGCCAGCGCATTGATGATGGTCAGCGGGATCAGCTTCTCCGGGAAATGGCAGGGGCCGTAGTTATTTGAACAGTTGGTGACCAGCGTGGGCAGACCGTAAGTTCGCAGCCAGGCCCGCACTAAATGGTCGCTGCTGGCCTTGCTGGCGGCGTAAGGACTGCTTGGCGCATAGGGTGTGGTTTCGGTGAAGTAACCCTGGCTGTCGTGCAGATCGCCAAAGACTTCATCGGTCGAGATATGGTGGAACAGAAAGGCGGTTTTGCGCGCGTCATCCAGGTTTTGCCAGTAAAAACGCGCGGCTTCCAGCAACTGATAAGTCCCGACAATATTGGTCTCGATAAAGGCTACCGGCCCGTCAATCGAACGATCCACATGGCTTTCAGCCGCAAGATGCATCACACAGTCTGGCTGATGACGGGCAAACACCTGATCAAGTGCCGGGCGATCGCAGATATCGACCTGCTCAAAATGAAAGCGGGGCGAGTCGGCAACGCTGGCGAGTGACGCCAGATTTCCGGCGTAGCTGAGTTTATCGACCACCACCACCTGATGTTCGGTTTCTGCGATCAGAAAGCGCACCAGTGCAGAACCGATAAACCCGGCACCGCCCGTGATCAGAAAACGCCTCATCGCCACACACCTTTGGTGTCGACAATCCAGTTCTGCTGAACGCTGGCGCCATCAATGGCGCGGAAGGCACGGTGATCGACCAGCATCACCAGAATATCGGCCTGTTCCAGCGCCTGCCCGGCAGAGACCAGCACGGCTTTGTCGGCCAGTGCGTCAGCAAGCTGCTCAATATGGGGTTCAACCACCCAGGTAGTGCCGCTGTGCCACTCTGCAATTTTCTGTGCCACGCCCACCGCCGGGCTTTCGCGCAGGTCGTCAATATTGGGTTTAAAGGCCAGGCCAAAGCAGGCGATGGTGATATCGCTGGCGCGCTTGCCGGTCTGTGTCAGGCAGTCCGCCAGCGCGGTTTTCACCTGGTCCAGCACCCACTGCGGCTTGGCGTCATTGACCTCGCGCGCGGTGCGGATCAGGCGGGCTAATTCAGGATTCTGCGCCACGATGAACCAGGGATCGACGGCGATACAGTGACCGCCGACGCCTGGGCCCGGCTGCAGAATGTTGACGCGCGGATGGCGATTCGCCAGCGCAATCAGCTCCCAGACGTTAATCCCCTGATCGGCACAAATCAGCGACAGCTCATTGGCAAAGGCGATATTCACGTCACGGAAGCTGTTTTCTGTCAGCTTACACATCTCGGCGGTTCGGGCGTTGGTTTCAACGCATTCGCCTTTTAAAAACAGCCGATAAAGCTCGCTGGCGCGGGCGGAACAGGCTGGCGTCATGCCGCCAATCACCCGGTCGTTGTTAATCAGCTCAACCATCACCTGACCAGGCAGCACGCGCTCCGGACAGTAGGCCACAAAAATATCGGGCGTATCACCGTGCTGAGGAAAGCGCAGGTCGGGACGCGCCGCCGCCAGCCAGTCGGCCATCTGTTCGGTGCTGCCCACCGGTGAGGTCGACTCCAGAATCACCAGGTCGCCCTTTTTCAGTACCGGCGCAATCGACTCCGCCGCGGCTTTCACAAAGCGCAGATCGGGCTGATGCTCATCTTTAAAAGGGGTCGGTACGGCGATAAGAAAAGCGTCGGCGGCTTCCGGCTGCGTGGTGGCGCGCAGATCGCCACGCGTAACAGCCGCATGCACCACCTGATCTAAATCGGGTTCCACGATATGGATCGCGCCACGATTGATGGTTTCAACGGCGCGCGCATTAATATCCACGCCCACCACTTTTTTTCCCTTTGAGGCAAAAACGGCTGCCGTCGGCAGCCCAATGTATCCCAGTCCAATCACGGAGATGGTTTCAAAACTCATAATTCGGCTCGGTTATCTTTTAAGGCTTGTAAAATACGACCACAGGCTTTGCCATCGCCATACGGATTATGGGCGTGGCTCATCGCCTGCCAGGCAGCGTCGTCAGTCAGCAAGCTGCTGACCTCCGCCACGATTCGGGCGATATCGGTCCCCACCAGTTTGACGGTGCCGGCGTCGACCGCTTCAGGCCGCTCGGTGGTGTCACGCATCACCAGCACCGGTTTACCCAGCGAAGGCGCTTCCTCCTGAATGCCACCGGAGTCAGTGAGGATGAGCCAGGCGCGGTTCATCAGCCAGACAAAAGGCAGATACTCCTGCGGTTCAATCAGAATGATATTCTCAATGCCGCTGAGAATCCGGTTTACCGGCTCGCTGACATTGGGATTAAGGTGCACCGGATAGACAATCTGCGCCTCGGGATGCTGGCGGGCAATCTGCGCCAGCGCGCTGCAGATACGTTCAAAGCCGCCACCAAAGCTTTCGCGACGATGTCCGGTGACCAGCACCAGTTTCTTATCCGGGTCGAGAAACGGATAGCGCGCCGCCAGTTGTGCATTCAGATTGCTGTCATCCAGCACCCTGTCGCGAACCCACAGCAGCGCATCAATGACCGTATTGCCGGTCACGATAATGCGCGCATCGGGCAGATTTTCCTGCAACAGATTCTGACGCGATCGGGAGGTGGGGGTGAAATGCAGATGGGCAAGATGACCGGTAAGTTTACGGTTACCCTCTTCCGGCCATGGCGAGGCGAGATCGCCGGTACGCAGACCGGCCTCCACATGCCCGACCGGAATCTGATGATAAAATGCCGCCAGGCTCGCCGCCAGTGTGGTGGTGGTGTCACCATGCACCAGCACGATGTCCGGTTTGAAGTCGAGCAGGACGGTTTTCATGCCCTCTAAAATGCGGCAGGTGATCTCGGTCAGCCCCTGCTCGGGACGCATAATATTGAGATCATAGTCCGGCTGCAGCTTGAACAGGCGCAGCACCTGATCGAGCATTTCGCGATGCTGTGCGGTGACGCACAGTCGCGATTCGAAAGCGGGATCCTGCGCCAGCGCCTGAACCAGCGGTGCCATTTTGATCGCTTCGGGACGAGTACCAAATACCGTCAGAACTTTCACACTGTTTCTCTCACTCATGCGTGTCTGACATCAGACGCGGACGACGTGCCAGCGCCACTCCCGCGCCTGTTAATGCCCCAATGGCACCCCACATAATCATCATGAACAGACGTCGCGGACTGTCACGTGATACCGGCTCTTCCGGCGTACGCAGATAACGGTAGGTCTGGAACTGGCTGTTCAGTTTTGGCCCGGTCTGCAGCGTGGTCAGCATTGCTCTGTTCTGATCATAGCTGATATCAAACTCCGGACCGGTAGCGCGCAGCGTATCCAGCTGTCCCTGTAAAACGGGCTGGCCCAGCAGGAACAGGTCGCTGTCTGCCAGATTTTCACCCGCTTCACGCGTCTGTTTCTCATTGATGCCCTGCTGGCTGGCGATCTTCAGCGCCTGCTCCAGCCGATGCTGCTGGCGCTGAAACACCGCATTAGCCACATCTTCCTGACGTTTCACCTGCGCCTGCAACTGGTCGGTACGCGCCCGCCAGGCACCTTTTAGCTCATCATTCAGATGACGCGCGGCGCGCTCACTGGCATAGGCGATGTACTGACGCAGCAGATTATTGGCGTCGCCAGCGGTTTCCGCTTTCAGTTTGACGTTATCGGGCAGGTTATGTGCCGCGTCAGCGGGCGTGAACAGGATATTGCCGATCATATCGTCGAGCAGCGCGGCATCATTATGCGCATTGCCGGTTTTACGACTCTTGTAATAATCCGTTTGCTGCCAGAACTCACGACGTGTATCCCAGGAGGCGAGTTGCATGGTGAACTCCTGATAAACCTGATCCATCACCGTAGGTGAAGGTGCGGCCAGGGTTAAGGCGTTGTTGCGCACATCCAGATTGGTCAGGAATTGCTGCTGCGCATAGTAAGAACCCAGCATGTTCACCGTCGGACGATCGGTGATCGCCGTGGTGCTCCAGACCTGTTTCAGCAGCAGCGTGGCCAGCCAGGCGACCAGAGCAAACAGCAGCGCCAGCCCGATAATCCAGCGCTTGCCACGCCATAAACGGCAGCAAAAGCTGCGAATATCCAGTTCGTTGTCCACAACGTCAGAAGGCATGGCAGAGGTATCCTTTATCAGCTCTTTTCAGGGTAATTTGTTTTTTGCTTCGCGATGATGGCTCAGACGGCGCTTAATGCGGCGGACACGTCGCGCCACGCGCCACGCATGTTTGAGGCAGTAGCCGTAAACCATAAACGCGCCCAGGAATAGCAGCAGCATCACCCACTCCGGGATAAATGCCAGATATTCGCCCAGCACACCGATACCGGCGAGAATAGCCGCCGCAACGGTAATCAGTACAAAGGCCTGACGGGAGGTAAAGCCGGCACGCATAATCAGATGGTGGATGTGCTGACGGTCAGCCGAGAACGGACTCATGCCTTTACGCAGGCGACGATACATAATCGCCACCATATCCATCAGAGGAATGGCAATAAGCCACAGTGCAGTAACGGGCGTGATGGGATGGCTCAGACCCTGCGTCGTTTCCAGCAGAATCCAGATAATGGTGAACCCGATCATGGTGCTGCCGGCATCGCCCATAAAGACTTTGAAGCGACGGCCAAGGAAGCCGAGGTTAAGCAGGATATAGGGCAGCGTGGCGGCAATCATCGCAAAACACCACATCGCGAGGCTGGTCTGGCCGTCGAAGTAGAGGATGATCCCCATGGCGGCGAAGGTGACCGAGGAGAGTCCGCCCAGCAGACCGTCGATCCCATCCACCATATTAAAGGCGTTGATCGCGGCCCAGACGGCAAACAGCGTCAGCACATAGCCGAAGGGCCCCACGATAAGCTCGAACGGGCCGACGATAAAGCCCAGGCTAAGCAGATAGAGTTTTGCGCCAAACATCATCACCAGTGCGACAATCGCCTGCACCACCGCGCGGATCTTGACGCTGATATCGAAACGGTCATCCAGTGCGCCAACCAGCACCAGAACACCGGCGCAGCCCAGATAGAGCAGCGCGTGAGGCAGATAGTAGTTGGTAATGGCAAACGTAAAGCAGATACCTGCGAACACAGAAATGCCGCCCACCAACGGAATCGCGCCATGATGGCGTTTACGTGAGTTAGGCTTATCAACTAAACCAATTTTTTTAGCTGCTTTTCGAGCAAAAAAGAGGAAAGCCAGGGAAAAGAGAAAAATTAAACCAAGCTCAGTACTCATAGTGAGTAAATTCACGTTAAACGCTCTCAGCTAACATCCCGCACAACAATACGCGAAAAAACGCGCCTATCGCTGTGTCGGATTCCGAATTCTGCATAAAGAGACAGACGAACGGTCAAAAGTTCGCCATCGCTACCACAGTCATTATAAATGCTCCTGCCAGTGTTCAATCCTATAGCTCACAAATGAAAAACGCCACGTTGAGACGTGGCGTGAGGTCGATTTTCTGCGCATCTGGACTAAAAAAGCCGAATCTGTGGTTCGGCCAGGCAGTATCGGATTAAGAACGCTTCATCATATCGAAGAATTCATCATTAGTTTTGGTCATCGCCAGCTTGTTGATTAGGAATTCCATTGCGTCGATTTCGCCCATCGGGTGAATAATCTTACGCAGGATCCACATCTTCTGCAGCTCTTCCTGAGAGGTGAGCAGCTCTTCTTTACGCGTACCAGAGCGGTTGTAATCAATCGCCGGGAAGACGCGTTTTTCAGCGATTTTACGGGCGAGATGCAGTTCCATGTTACCGGTACCTTTAAACTCTTCGTAAATCACTTCATCCATCTTCGAACCGGTATCAACCAGCGCGGTCGCGATGATGGTCAGGCTACCGCCCTCTTCCACGTTACGTGCAGCACCAAAGAAACGCTTTGGACGATGCAGGGCGTTGGCATCCACACCACCGGTCAGGACTTTACCTGAAGCAGGAACCACGGTGTTGTAAGCACGTGCCAGACGTGTAATGGAGTCGAGCAGGATGATGACATCTTTTTTGTGCTCAACCAGACGCTTGGCCTTTTCAATCACCATTTCAGCAACCTGAACGTGGCGTGAAGCTGGCTCATCGAAGGTTGAGGCGATAACTTCGCCTTTCACCAGACGCTGCATCTCGGTGACTTCTTCCGGGCGCTCATCGATCAGCAGTACCATCAGGGTACAGTCCGGATAGTTGTGCGCCAGGCTCTGCGCGATGTTCTGCAGCAGCATGGTTTTACCGGCTTTCGGTGGTGCAACAATCAGACCACGCTGGCCACGACCAATTGGCGATGCCAGATCGAGTACGCGAGCGGTTAAATCTTCCGTTGAGCCATTACCCCGCTCCATGCGCAGACGTTTATTTGCGTGCAGCGGCGTGAGGTTTTCGAACAGAATCTTATTACGCGCATTTTCCGGCTTGTCGTAGTTAACTTCGTTAACTTTCAGCAGCGCAAAATAACGTTCACCCTCTTTCGGTGGACGGATTTTGCCAGAGATGGTGTCACCAGTGCGGAGGTTGAAGCGGCGGATTTGACTAGGGGAAACGTAGATATCATCAGGGCCGGCGAGGTAGGAGCTGTCTCCGGAACGGAGGAATCCAAATCCATCCTGAAGGATCTCCAGCACGCCATCACCGAAGATGTCTTCGCCGCTTTTCGCGTGCTGCTTCAGGATTGAAAAGATAATGTCCTGCTTGCGCATACGAGCCTGGTTTTCCAGTCCCATATTTTCGCCGAGAGTAACCAGCTCAGCAACCGGCGTATTCTTTAATTCGGTAAGATTCATAGTGATGGGTTCTTAAACTCGGGGTAATACTCGGAATGTTTGTCGTGAATGGTATGGCAACTAATCCATGCCGTTAATGGCTCTTTTCGGCTCTTCCTGACGATCATCGTATGGAATGGCGATCGGTATGCAGGGAGATGTCCGAATGTGATGCCAGAGTTGGAGCTAACCGTAAGATTGCTGAACCGTTCTATCTTTATAAGGTACAGGGCGACAGGGTTCAACAAGGGAAAACTTTTAGATGCTAACTACAAGGTAAGTTCGTAATGCAGTGCTGGTAAATTAGCACGCCTGAAAGCGAACGTCCAGCAGCAGGAGATAAATTCACCACTGCCGGACATTCAGCCCTGAATTACGCCAGATTGGCGTTCAGGAACTCTTTCAGCTGGCCTTTAGACAGCGCGCCCACTTTGGTCGCGGCGACTTCGCCATTTTTAAACAGCAGCAGCGTCGGGATACCACGAATGCCATACTTCGGTGCCGTGCCTGGGTTATCATCAATATTCAGCTTAGCGATGGTCAGCTTGCCATCATACTCTTCTGCAACTTCATCAAGGATTGGCGCGATCATTTTGCAAGGACCGCACCATTCAGCCCAGAAATCTACCAGTGTAACGCCGTCGGCTTTCAGCACGTCGGTGTCGAAACTGTCATCAGTCAGATGAACGATTTTATCGCTGCTCATGTTTTACTCCACAAGATTATGCCTGGCGAATTGGCGTAAAATATACCAATGTTGGTTGACTTTATTTCATCGGATACGCTTTCGTAAAGCGATAGTAAGCTGATATTCTACCACACTATGAGCAAAACACACTTAACTGAACAGAAGTTTTCCGACTTCGCCCTGCACCCAAAAGTGGTGGAAGCCCTTGATACTAAAGGCTTTCAATACTGCACGCCGATTCAGGCGTTAGCTCTGCCTTTTACGCTTTCAGGGCGTGATGTTGCAGGCCAGGCGCAAACCGGTACCGGCAAAACGATGGCGTTTCTGACGTCAACGTTTCATCATCTTCTCTCTCATCCTGCGGCGGAAGGTCGTCAGGTTAACCAGCCACGGGCATTAATTCTTGCGCCGACGCGTGAACTTGCTGTGCAGATTCATGCAGATGCAGAACCCCTTACCGCCTCAACCGGCCTGAAACTGGGTCTCGCCTATGGCGGAGACGGTTATGACAAACAGCTGAAAGTGCTGGAGCAGGGCGTTGATATTCTGGTGGCTACCACCGGTCGCCTGATCGACTACGCGAAACAGAATCACGTCAACCTCGGTGCTATTCAGGTCATGGTGCTGGACGAAGCCGATCGCATGTTTGATCTCGGCTTTATTAAAGATATTCGCTGGCTGTTCCGTCGCATGCCGCCGGCGACTCAGCGTCTGAGCATGCTGTTCTCGGCGACCCTCTCCTACCGCGTCCGTGAACTGGCGTTTGAGCACATGAACAGTGCTGAATATGTGGAAGTGGAACCGGAACAGAAAACCGGCCATCGCATTCAGGAAGAGCTTTTCTATCCGTCTAACGAAGAGAAAATGCGCCTGTTGCAGACCCTGCTGGAAGAAGAGTGGCCCGATCGCGCCATTATTTTCGCCAACACCAAGCACCGCTGTGAAGATATCTGGGGCCACCTGGCTGCCGATGGACATCGTGTCGGCCTGCTGACCGGCGACGTTGCTCAGAAGAAGCGCCTGCGCATTCTGGATGACTTCACCAAAGGTGATGTGGATATTCTGGTCGCCACTGACGTGGCTGCTCGCGGTCTGCACATCCCGGCTGTTACCCACGTCTTTAACTACGATCTGCCAGACGACTGTGAAGATTACGTTCACCGTATTGGCCGTACCGGTCGTGCAGGCGCCAGCGGTCATTCAATCAGCCTGGCCTGTGAAGAATACGCGCTGAATCTGCCTTCAATTGAAGAGTACATCGGCCACAGCATCCCGGTCAGCAAGTACAGCAGCGAAGCGTTGTTAACGGATTTACCACCGCCTAAGCGTCTGCAACGCAGCCGTTCCGGCAATGGCCCACGTCGCGGAGGGAATAACGCCAATCGTCGCGGTGCTCCACGCAACAACAACCGTAAACGTTCAGGTTAAGGCCACCATGCTAAGCGCATCGTCACTTTATGCAGCGATTGATTTAGGGTCTAACAGCTTTCATATGTTGGTGGTGCGCGAGGTCTCTGGCAGTATCCAGACCGTTGCAAAAATTAAGCGCAAGGTTCGCCTTGCTGCCGGTCTGGATAAAAATAACCTGTTGTCAGCCGACGCGATGTCGCGAGGCTGGCAATGCCTCAGACTGTTCTCTGAACAACTGCAGGATATTCCCCCCGATCAGATCCGCGTGGTGGCGACCGCCACGCTGCGTCTGGCTGCCAATGCGCAGACCTTCCTCGACACCGCCCAACAGATCCTTGGCTGTACCATCAACGTCATCAGCGGTGAAGAAGAGGCGCGCCTGATTTATCAGGGCGTGGCCCACACCACCGGCGGTTCCGACCAGCGTTTAGTGGTCGATATCGGCGGCGGCAGCACCGAGCTGGCCACCGGCGATGGATCGCACGCGTCGGTGTTGTTCAGTCTGTCGATGGGCTGTGTGACGTGGCTGGAGCGCTTCTTCAGCGATCGTCATCTGGCAAAGGAGAACTTTGACCAGGCCGAGCTGGCGGCACGTGAGATGATCCAGCCCATTGCAGCGCAACTGCGTGAGCAGGGCTGGCAGGCCTGCGTTGGTGCCTCTGGCACGGTTCAGGCGCTGCAGGAGATCATGGTGGCGCAGGGCATGGATGAGCGCATCACGCTGAATAAGCTGCAGCAACTGAAGCAGCGCGCCATTCAGTGCGGCAAACTGGAAGAGCTGGAAATCGAAGGGCTGACGCTGGAGCGGGCGCTGGTGTTCCCCAGCGGCCTGTCGATTCTGATCGCCATCTTCCAGGAGCTCAGTATCGATAGCATGACGCTGGCGGGCGGCGCACTGCGTGAAGGACTGGTCTACGGCATGCTGCATCTGCCCATCGACCGGGATATCCGAACCCGTACGCTGCATAACGTCCAGCGCCGTTTCAGCATTGATGTCGAGCAGGCGGATCGCGTGCGTCAGCTGGCGGAGAGCTTTTTCCGTCAGGTTTCCACGTTGTGGAAGCTGGATCAGCGCTGTCGTGAGTTGCTGCTCAGCGCCTGCGCGATCCACGAAATCGGCCTGAGCGTTGACTTCCGTCATGCGCCGCAGCATGCGGCGTATCTGGTGCGTCACCTCGATCTTCCTGGTTTCACACCGGCACAGAAGAAGCTACTGGCCTGTTTACTGCAAAACCAGAGCGGCAGCATCGATCTGGCTTTGCTGACTCAGCAGAACGCCCTGCCGCCGCGGCTGGCGGAACGGATGTGCCGTCTGCTGCGGCTGGCGATTATTTTCTCCACCCGCCGTCGCGATGACACCCTGCCTGCGGTGCGGCTACAGGCAGACGATGATGCCCTGCATCTGACCCTGCCCGCGGGCTGGCTGGAGGCCCATCCGTTGCGCAGTGAGCTGCTGGAGCAGGAAAGCCATTATCAGTCTTACGTCCACTGGTTATTAACCCTGTCGTAATTGCCGTCGCGTGAGGCGAATCTCCTTCGCCTCCTGCACTGGTTTAACTCTTTTTCGCCTTATCCAGCATCGCTCTCAGACCGGCCACCCGGCTCTGACCGGTTTTCATCCGCTCCTCCGCACTGACCACTTTGCGCTCAGTTTCCCATTGCAGATCGTCCTGCGGCAGTTCCAGCAGAAAACGGCTCGGCTCCGGCCGGATTAATTCGCCATATTGCCGGCGTTCGCGACACAGGGTAAAGGTCAGCTCTTTCTGTGCCCGTGTGATCCCCACGTAGGCCAGGCGACGCTCCTCTTCGATATTATTTTCATCGATACTGCTCTGATGCGGTAACAGCCCCTCCTCCATGCCCACCAGGAACACATAGGGGAACTCCAGCCCTTTGGAGGCGTGCAGCGTCATCAGCTGCACCTGATCCAGCTCTTCATCGCTTTCACCGCGCTCCATCATGTCGCGCAGGGTAAAGCGCGTCACCACCTGCGCCAGCGTCATCGGCTCATCAATATCGCTGCCCTCAAGCATTTCGGTCATCCACTGAAACAGCGTGTTGACGTTCTTCATCCGCATCTCTGCGGCTTTCGGGCTGCCGGAGGTTTCGAACAGCCAGCTTTCGTAGTCGATGCCGCGAATCAAATCACGCACCGCGTTCACCGGCTCACGTTCGGTCAGCTGGATAATCTCATTCAGCCAGTGGGTAAACCGCTGCAGATGCTCCAGACCGCGGCCACTCAGCGTCTGCCCCAGACCGACATCAAAACTGGCGTTAAACAGGCTCTTGCTGCGCAGGTTGGCCCACTCACCGAGCTTCTGCAGCGTAGCCGGGCCAATCTCACGGCGCGGCGTATTGACGATGCGCAGAAACGCGCTGTCATCCTCAGGATTGGTCAGCACGCGCAGATAGGCGAGCAGATCTTTGATCTCGGGCCGTGAGAAGAACGAAGTACCGCCAGAGATGCGATAAGGGATGCGGTTCTGCATCAGAAACTTTTCAAAGGTCCGGGACTGATGGTTACCACGATAAAGAATCGCGTAATCTTTGTACTGCGTCCGGTTGATAAAGTGATGCGCGATGAGCTCGCCAGTGACCCGCTCCGCTTCATGCTCTTCGCTGTTGGCAGTGAGCACCTTCAGCTCGCTGCCCTGCCCCAGCTCCGAAAAGAGCCGCTTCTCAAAGACGTGCGGGTTATTGGCAATCAGGATATTTGCCGCTTTCAGTATGCGCTGCGAAGAGCGGTAGTTCTGCTCCAGCTTCACCACCTCCAGCGCCGGGAAATCCTGATTCAGCAGCACCAGATTCTGCGGGCGTGCGCCGCGCCAGGAGTAGATAGACTGATCATCATCGCCCACCACCGTGAAGCGCGCCCGCGCGCCCACCAGCAGCTTAACCAGTTCATACTGGCTGGTGTTGGTATCCTGATACTCATCCACCAGCAGATAGCGGATACGCTGCTGCCAGCGTTCACGCACCTCCTGATTACGCTGCAGCAGCAGCGTCGGCAGCAGAATCAAATCGTCGAAATCGAGCACGTTGCACGACTTAAGATGCTGGCTGTAGAGGGCGTAGCAGTGAGCAAAAATATTATCCTGCTGCGATCGCGCCAGCGCGGCGGCGCCCTGCGGATCGATCAGATCATTTTTCCAGTTCGAGATGGTGGAGATGAGCTGCTGTAGCAGCGTCTTATCCTCTTCCAGCCACTCTTTTGTCAGCTCTTTCAGCAGGGCGAGCTGATCCTGATCGTCGAACAGCGAGAAGTTTGACTTCATGCCCAGCGCCGCGGTTTCGCGTTTGATGATCTCCAGCCCCAGCGTATGGAAGGTGGAGATGAGCAGACCGCGCGCCTCTTTGCGGCCCAGCGTCTGCGCCACACGCTCTTTCATTTCGCGCGAGGCTTTATTGGTAAAGGTCACCGCGGCGATGTGGCGCGCCTGATAGCCGCATTCACGGATCAGATGGGCGATTTTATTGGTAATCACGCGGGTTTTGCCCGATCCCGCGCCCGCCAGCACCAGACAGGGACCGGTAACAAATTCGACGGCACGTTGTTGGCTGGGGTTTAAACGCATAGGAGAAATCGCCTGATTGAATCAAAAGAAAGGGGTTTATACTGGGCGGCAATTATACACAACCGAGATACCAACATGGCGAAAACCGCGGCGGCTTTACACATCCTGGTCAAAGAGGAAGCGCAGGCAAAAGAGATTCTGGCGAAACTGGCGAAGGGTGGCAATTTCCAGCAGCTGGCAAAGAAGCACTCAACCTGTCCTTCCGGCCGGAATGGCGGCGATCTGGGCGAGTTCCGGCAGGGACAGATGGTGCCGGCCTTTGATAAAGCGGTCTTTACCTGCCCGCTGCTGACGCCTTACGGGCCGGTAAAGACCGGCTTTGGTTATCACATTATCAAAGTACTCTATCGCAACTAGTTACTTCTTCTGCTTCATCTGCTGCAGGACGGTGCTGCACTGGTTGTCTTCGTTATCACTTGGAGAGATCAGTGCCAGCAGCGCCGCCGCCGGGCCCACTACTGCGCCCAGTGCCACGGCAGCGGCACCACGTGCCAGCAGTGGCCCCGTTTTCACGCCCGCATCAGGATTTTTAAAGGTGCCGCGTACGTAGAGCGGGGAGCGCAGCGTTACGATGCGGACGCCCTTACTCTCCGGATTCACCGACAGATCCAGCCGCTCACTGGCGAAGTTCGCGTTGCCTGACACATTGATAATCGCGTTCTCGGTATCAAACACAAACAGGTTAGGCGTCGCCACACCGTTCTGCAGTTTGAGATCGGTGGCGGCGCAGTTGATACGCACCTGGTCATCGCCAAACAGTTTGCCCACCACGTAGTTACCGACGTTGAGTCCGGCAATTTCCATCAGGCTGCGGCTAATCAGACCATCATTCATCAGCAGCTTAAGTTGCCCGTTGCTGGTCGCCAGCAGATCGGCTACGGAGTTACCGGTGCCGGTAAAGCTGGCATCGCCATTGAGCTGGCCACGGCTGTTCTTCATCGCCTCCACATTCGGGAAGAGCTGACGCAGCTGCAGCTTACGGACATGAAGATCAACCCGACCACGCATCGGCGAGCGATCGCCCTCCAGCCGGATAGTGCTGTTGAGATTGCCGCCCGCCACACCAAAACGCAGCGGGTCCAGCAGCAGATCACCGTTTTTCAGCTGTAAATGGGTATAGAGATCGCTTAACGGCAGTGAATTGCTGTGTTCGATCCGTTTGCCGCTGAACTTCACGTCGGCATCCATCACGTCCCAGTTTTTGGTTTCGAATTTATCGTGTGGTAGCACGCGGTCTGCGGGCTGATTCGATTTCTCCCCGCGCCGGGCTTTGGCCTGCGCAGTTTTTTCACTGCCTTTGCCAGAGTCGACGCCAATCAGCGGCCCCAGATCGGCCATGCGCAGTTGCTCAGAGGTCAGCTCGCCGCTGAGTGTCGGGCGGGGTTTAACCTGACTGTAGATCAGCGACCCATGAATATCGCTGTCGCCAATATGTCCGTTGAATTTCTCATAGCGGTAGACCGCGCCCTTTTCGCCGCTGAATTTAGCAATCAGATGGCCGTCGGTTTCATAAGGTGGCGTGTCAGGCAGCAGGACGCCGGTCAGGCCATAGAGATTGGCCAGCGTATCGCCCGAGAAGCGCAGTCGCACGTTAAGCCCGCCGAGGTTCATCGGATCCTGCAGACCGCCGGTCACCTGAACGCGGGTGGTGCCGTTGCGCAGATCGGCCTGAATCGGGAACGGGGTGTTCTGACTGCGCAGTGACAGCATGCCGCCAATCTTACCGTCGCCGCTGAGTGACTCATTGTTATAAGTGCCCTTCGCCTGCCAGCCAAAGACGAAGTCGCCTGCGCCCTTCTGCTGGTCATTGCCTCCGGCAATCTGCGTATACGGCACCGGCTTACCCAGCGGATTAACCTGCACCGTGACATCTGCGCGGTTAATGGCGTCGCGATAACGAATCTGGCCCTGATCGAACAGAATATTATCCAGACGGAATGACCAGGCCGATGGCGC
This sequence comes from Pantoea sp. K16, assembly GCF_048452805.1. Lineage (NCBI taxonomy): Bacteria > Pseudomonadati > Pseudomonadota > Gammaproteobacteria > Enterobacterales > Erwiniaceae > Pantoea > Pantoea sp. K16. The sequence goes on from NZ_JBLWNV010000017.1 coordinate 76,302, forward strand.
AGCACTCTTCTCATCCTTGCCGCTCTCGGCAAGGGTAAAGGTCCAGTTGTTCTTTTTATCCGCGGTCTGGATCAGACGCGCATCCGGCCGCTGCAATTTAATCCACGGGATGAACAGTTCTTTGTGCAGCAGCGACAGCGGTGACAATGTGGCATCGACCCGCTGCAGATGTACCATGGTGACGTCGGCAATGTCAGGCGGATTCCCCAGCATGATATCTTCCGCATGGATCTGCGGCCACGGCACCCAGCGCCGCCAGCCTGCTTCGTCGCGATTTCGTGCCCAGTCGATACCCAGATCCCCGCGTATCGCAAAGGGACGGTTTAACTCGGTTGAAACTTTTTGATTGATGGTGGGCTTAAGGCGATTCCAGTCAAAGGTCGCGATGACGACGATAATCACCACGATCAACAACACCAGAATTCCTGCTACCCAGCTGACTATTTTCCCGGTACGCGACATTACGCTTTCTCCTTGCACATTCACGGTCTGCGTTAAAGATAGTCGAGACCGCGGGCAACAGCATCAGGGAAGCGGGATAGTAAGATGATTCAATTCAGAAAAAGGGGTTTCTCAGCCATTTCGTTAGCATAAGCGGTAAAAAAAGCCGACATTCCCGGCGTTTATCCCCGAGACCAGGGCTAATGGCCACCTTAAAAGGTAAATTAAAACGCCGTTTTAAAACCATTGACGTCTGCCATACCAGACGCGAGACTAAGGCGATATTTCACTACAGGTCTGAAACCATGACGCAGAAAAAAATCGCCATCATCGGCGAATGCATGATTGAGCTGTCCGAAAAGGGTGAGAACATTAAACGTGGCTTTGGCGGCGATACGCTCAATACGGCCGTTTATCTCGCCCGCCAGGTTGATGAGCAGCAGTTACGGGTCGATTATGTCACTGCGCTGGGTACGGATTCGTTCAGCGATCAAATGATCGCTGCCTGGCAGCAGGAGAAGGTCAATACTGACCTGATTCAGCGGCTCGATAATAAAATGCCGGGCCTGTATTTCATTGAAACCGATGCCGACGGTGAGCGCACCTTCTGGTACTGGCGCAGTGATGCCGCCGCGCGTTACTGGCTCGACAGCCCGCAATCAGCAGAGATAGCTGAACAGCTGTCGCACTACGATTATCTCTACCTCAGCGGCATCAGCCTGGCGATTCTGCCGCCTGCCAGTCGTGAAAAGCTGATGCTGCTGCTGGCGCGCTGCCGGGCTAATGGCGGCAAGGTGATTTTCGATAACAACTACCGCCCGCGTTTATGGGCCAATCGGGCCAGCACGCAGGCCGCTTATCGCGCCATGCTCAACTGCACCGATATCGCCTTCCTGACACTGGATGATGAACATCTGCTCTGGGGCGAAGAGCCGCTGGATGACGTTATCGCGCGTACCCGTCAGGCGGGTGCCAGCGAAATCGTGATTAAGCGCGGTGCAGACTCCTGCCTGGTGGTCACCGGCGACGCACCGCTGATTGATGTACCTGCGGTACGTCTGGCGAAAGAGAAAGTGATCGATACCACCGCAGCCGGTGATTCGTTCAGTGCCGGTTATCTGGCTCGCCGTCTGACCGGCGCCTCTGCAGAGGTCGCCGCGCAGCGCGGACACCTGACTGCCAGCACCGTGATTCAGCATCGCGGCGCGATTATTCCGGCTGAGGCGATGCCTGACTGACAGAGCGGCAGCCAGCGTCGTTGATACAGGTACTGATCGTGCCGATGCCAGAAAATGCGCCCGAGGGCGCATTTTTTTAGGCTGCTGGTAACGTCTGGCTGCGTGACTGTAACCGATGCTATCCGTTCCCAGATGAGACTGGCACGTTAGCCCCTGCAGCGTGGCGGTGTGATCCTGACGCTAAAATCATTATGTCGCCTTAAGAACGCACAGCGTGATATCCGGTAAATTGCGGCTAATAAAGCGGGCCGTGCCAGCTATTTACCTTAAGCGGAAAAATTGTGGTTAATAACAGATCCCCTGCGGTCTCCCCCTTCAATCTCTCTTATAATTTATTGATTAAAATTAATAAGTTAAACAAACAGATCCACCACCAGGCATAGTCCGAATCTGGTCAGATCCCCCCTTTTCGGATGGACGACTGCCTGAAAAAAGACCATCTTTTAATCAAAAGACAGCAGGACGCTGTTCTCTCCGGCCGCGAACAAAACAATTAAAATATTCCCCGCATCAGGATCTATTTATGCACACAGAAATTATTAATATCTGGCCACACGGTGATGCGCCAGGCGCCAGCGATTCGCGCGCACAGCCGCAGATTGTCGACATGGCAAAAGAGTATGAGCCTTACGATCGGGCCGCTACCGGCGTACGTTGCCCGGAGATGGCGATCTGGCATCCGGTCGAATCAAACGGGATTACCCTGCTGGTCGCACCGGGCGGTGGCTATCAGCGCGTGATGATCGATCGTGAAGGCAGCGCCCTGGCGACATTCTTTACCTCAATGGGTTACACCCTGGCGGTGATGACCTATCGCCTGCCCTATGATGGACATCACGAAGGCCCCGACGCGCCGCTGGCCGATGCTCAGCGCGCGGTACGCGTCCTGCGTGAACGGGCGCAGCGCGGTCTGAATGGTAAATATATCGTCATGATGGGCTTTTCGGCGGGTGGTCACGTGGCTGCCAGTCTGGGTACGCGTTTCGCAGAGAAACTCTATCCGGTGCAGGATGGCGCAGAAAACTTCTCGCCGCGTCCGGATGCGATGGTCCTGGTCTATCCGGTAATCAGCATGCGGGACGGCATCGCCCATGAAGGAGCCAGAACCCGCCTGCTGGGTGCCTGGCCCGATCAGAAAACCATTGACGCTTATTCAATGGAAACCCGGGTTCATCCGCTGGTGCCGCCAACGCTGTTGATCCACGCAGCCGACGATGATGATGTATCAGTGAATCACAGCATGGCGTTTTTTGGCGCACTGCGTGAGCATAAGGTCCCGGCAGAGGTGCATTTCTATCAGAAAGGCGGGCACGGATTTGGGATCCGCGGCGTGGCAGATTTGCCCCTCGCCAGCTGGCCGATGTTAGTGACCGAGTGGCTCAGGGCAAAAACCTGACTTTATGCGGCTGGCGGAACGTCTTTGACGTTGCTATCCGGCGGACTGGCTTCATTGCTGGTCGCCGGTGCCGCTGGCGGTGCCATCACTTTGTCCCAGTTGTTTTGCAGGCTCTTCACGTTGGTTTCCGCTTCGCCTTCCGGCTGAATCAGTACCATCATCAGTTCCTGCGTCAGCTGCTGACGCAGCTCCTGGTTTAACTGTTCGCGGGTCAGGCCGGCCAGGAAAGTCTGACGCAGCTTCTGATACTGCTCAGGTGCGATATCGACTACGGCGTTCTGCTGGGAGCGCAGACGCTGGCTCATCAGCACATCCGTATCGGTGCGGGCATAGGTGGTAAACAGCTTGTTCAGCTCCAGCAGCTTCTGCGCCATCAGCGCATCAAACTCCTCCTGCGGCAAGCCTTTGTCACGCACGTTTGCCAGCTCACGCGCCACCAGATTCATATTCTGCGCCAGATTTTCGTTGCGTCCATCCAGGTTGATGGAGCACTGCGCACGCTGATAAAGCACACGGCAATCAAATCCCACCTGTATGCCCTGTGCCTTGCTGTCACTGAGCGCACGCTGGACATGCCAGAACAGCGCTTCACGCGCCAGATCGCCCTGCCAGTAACGCTGCAGATTCTGGGAGTCACGAATCGGTTGCCACGGCGTATCCCATACCAGCGAGAGGCGATCCTGCGTCATGTTGCTGCTGACCAGATTTACCGGCTCGTGCGGCAGCGGCGACAGGGTGGGCAGTGGCGCAGGCGTTTCACGTTTGCCGGTTAACGCCGAGAAGGTTTTATTGATCTGCTCAGAGAGGTTGCGGCTGTCGACATTCCCCACCACGTAGAGCGTCATCGCATCCGGGGTGTACCACTGATGATAAAAATCATTGAGCTGGGTTAAATCAACCGGCGCGCGTGGTTGCGCTGCGGGGTCATGCGCCAGCAGCGCGGAGCCTTTCAGGCGGTAGCGCCACCAGACATCCTGGGTATCTTTCGGCCAGGTCGCCACCGGATCCGATGCCGCCAGCGCGGTATTAACCACCTGTTCGGTGATGGCCATATTGCCCGCCGTGGCCGCCAGCCAGTTCAGCGCTTCTTTCAGCAACTCAGGGCGGTTATTCGGCAGGCTCAGATTATATTGGGTGGAATCATAGGAGGTGATCACAGGTGGCAGCGGATGCTGTGGATCCATCGCCTGTTGCCATAGCGCGCGCTGCTGATGGTTATCAAGCGCGGTGTTGTGCACCATCGCCAGACGCGGCAGCAGATGGCTGAAGCCGGCCTGTTGCGCACTCTCTACCAGCGAGCCGGTATTCACCACCAGCCGCAGTTCAATACGGTCACTGGGGCGTTGCGGTGTGGCCAGTAACTGCCAGTTAAATCCATTATCCAGCTTGCCTTCCTGCCAGGCCGGATCCGGTTGCAGCGTTTCTGCCTGGAGACCAAAGCTGCTTGCCAGCACTAATCCACCAACCAAAAGCCGAATTCTGGTGCCCTGCATGTGAACCCCTACTCAAATAATTCAAATATCGTTATCACTGGCGCATATTGCCGCTGTTATTAACGAATCGGCTGGCGCCGAATCGCGCTGTTATCCAACAACAAAGTGTTTGACCACAGGAAGCTCAGGATGTCGCGTAACGAAGTGAAAAACGTCAAAAAAAACAAGTGGGGTTTATTATGCAAATGCCCGCTGTCAGGGCAAGCGACAGCGGGCATTTGTGGGGATTTAAGTGAAATTCAATGATTAAATTGAAGATTCAGACGCTTTATTCTCCTTATTCCGGCCTGCCAGCGTGTCGGTCAGCTGTTTATGATCCAGCTGATCGACCCACTTCGCCACCACCACGGTCGCCACACCGTTACCGATCAGGTTGGTCAGCGCACGGGCTTCGGACATAAAGCGGTCGATACCAAGAATCAGCGCCAGACCCGCCACCGGCAGATGTCCCACCGCAGAGAGCGTCGCCGCCAGCACGATAAATCCGCTCCCGGTTACCCCCGCCGCGCCTTTGGAGGAGAGCAGCAGCACCACCAGCAGCGTAATCTGATGGAAAATGTCCATGTGCGCATTGGTCGCCTGAGCGATAAATACTGCCGCCATGGTCAGGTAAATCGAGGTGCCGTCCAGGTTAAAGGAGTAACCGGTGGGGATCACCAGCCCTACTACCGATTTCTTGCAGCCCAGCTTCTCCATCTTATCCAGCATGCGCGGCAGCGCAGACTCGGAAGAGGAAGTGCCCAGCACAATCAGCAGCTCTTCTTTGATATAGGCGATGAACTTAAAGATGCTGAATCCGGCGAACAGGCGTGCAATCAGCCCCAGCACGATCACCACAAACAGAATACAGGTGATGTAGAAGCAGATAATCAGCTGGCCGAGCTGCACCAGTGAGCCCACGCCATACTTGCCGATAGTGAACGCCATCGCGCCAAATGCCCCTATCGGTGCCAGACGCATGATCATGTTGATGATGCCGAAAATCACTTTTGAGAAGCTTTCAATCACGTTGAAAATCAGCGTGCCAGTGTTACCCAGACGATGCAGGGCAAAACCAAACAGAATGGCAAACAGCAGCACCTGTAGAATATTGCCGCTGGCAAAGGCGCCAATCACGCTGTTGGGGATGACATCCAGCAGGAAAGCAACGATGCCCTGCTGTTCTGCCTGTTGCGCATAAATCGCCACGGCTTTGGCATCCAGCGTGGCAGGATCAACGTTCATCCCGGCACCTGGCTGCACCACGTTCACCACGATCAGGCCGATAATCAGCGCGATGGTGCTGACAATTTCAAAATAGAGCAGTGCAACCGCGCCGGTCCGTCCAACCGCTTTCATGCTTTCCATGCCAGCGATGCCGGTCACCACGGTACAGAAAATTACCGGGGCGATAATCATCTTGATTAACTTAACAAAGCCATCTCCCAGCGGCTTCATCTGGGTCCCTAACTCCGGGTAAAAATGGCCTAACAAAACGCCGATGCCAATCGCCATCAGCACCTGGAAATAAAGGCTTTTAAAAAGTGAGGTTTTCATAAACAGGTGTCCACTAACGCCGTGAGGTGATGTTGTCGGATTCGTTATTGTGACTGGCGGGCAACAGAGGTGGCGCCTGACAGTAACCCGAAAATAACACTCTGTTTACGTGATTAATACAGGGTGACAAACGCCCAGGAAACCCGGGGATCGTAATTCTGAACTGAAACGCTTCAGCAGGGGGTTTTGTAACTAAAATTCTCGCAAAATCAATGAATCAGGCAATTATTGCGGTAGTGAGGAGTTTTCGATCCATGCCTGATTGAATCGGGTCAGAGGCAGCGCTTCAGCATACAGATAGCCCTGTCCGATAGAGATGCCGCGCGCCAGCAGCCAGTCACGTTGTTCCGCTGTCTCCACGCCTTCGGCAATCACCTCCAGATGGATAATCTCGGCGATGGCCGCCACGATGCAGACCATGGTGTCGTCATGCGGCAGCGCCGCCACGAAGCTGCGATCCATCTTCAGCTTGTTAACCGGCAACGCTTTCAGCTGATGGAGGTAGTTAAGGTTGGAGTAGCCCATGCCGAAATCGTCCAGAGCCACGGCTACGCCGGTCTGCTGCAGCATCCGCAGCATCGATATCGCCTGTTCAGCATCATCAAGCTGAGCCGTTTCTGTCACTTCCAGCACGAAGGTGCCAGGTGCGATGCGGTGGCGCGTCAGCAGGGATTGCAGATGAGAGACCACGCCCGTGTCACGCAGTTGCACAGCGGAAATATTCACACTCAGCGGCAACATAATGCCCTGTCGCTGCCAGCCTGCCAGAATGCGGCACGCCTCTTCAAACACCCAGCGGCCAATCGCGCTAATCACGCCAATCTCTTCGGCACTGGCAATAAACTCTTCGGTCAGACCGTAGCTGCCGTCGGGCTGGCGCATACGCAGCAGCGCTTCCGCGCCGACTAACGTGCTGGTGCGCATATCGACCTGCGGTTGCAGATAGAGGGCGAACTGCTCATTGTGCAGCCCCTGCAGAATATCATGCTCCTGGGTCAGACGTTTTTGCGCGCGCTCGGTTAACGCGGCGTCAAAGAACAGGATCTGATTTTTGCCCTGATGACGGGCCGACATCATCGCTGAGGTCGCGCGGCCAAGCAGATCACTGGCGCTCAGCGGCTGATCATCGCGCAGCGCCAGACCAATGCTGACGTTAGGACGCAGCTGCAGCTGATAAAGGTTGACTGGCTGATTAAGGCGAATCATCAGGTTACGGGCCAGACGCAGGGCGCGGAACGGATTGCTGGCACGCTTCATTAACAGAACAAAGTCGCTGGTCCCGGTCTGCGCCAGCAGAGTATGGTCATCCAGCGTATTACGGATCTTCTCCACCAGCGTCAGCATCAGCGTATCGCGCTGCTCATCGCTTAATACGCCGTTGGCTTCCTGCAGGGTTTCAATGCGGATCACCATCAGCCCCAGCGGCTGTTCCGGGCTGCTCATGAACTGCTCGACCAGCGCCAGAAACAGGGTACGGTTGGGCAGATCGGTCACGGGAAAATGGGTGGTCAGCCGGCTCATCTCATCATGTATCGACTCCAGCACCTGCTGATTGCGGTTGTAGCTGCGGATCAGCATGCCGATTTCATCATCGCGGTGGCTCTGCGGCAGTGACAGCTTATGCGTCAGAATCGACTGCGGCGGCAGCTCCTGCAGCTCCCGCGAGAGATTGCGCAGCGGATGCACCACCAGCCGGTTGATACACCAGCTGATCGCCACTGACAGGATCAGTGCCAGCAGCAGATAGGTGATAATCATGGTCGAGAGCGTGCTGAGAATAAACTGGTAGACGCGCGTCGAGTTAGCCTGCAGCACCAGATAGGCCAGCGGTTTCGGCATCCCGGTATTTTCCACTGAATAGAGCGGCAGGGTAATCTGCACCGGCAGCTCAAACAGTCGCGCCACCAGACGCGGCACCGGTTTCTCCGTTTCGAAGTCGGCATGCAGAGCCTGAAACGCATTCGGCAGCACCACATCGGCGCGCGATAAAATACCGGCAGGTTTCAGTGAATGGAGAATGCGTTCAGCCTGAGAAATATCGGCGCGCAGTACCGCTTCCGACAGCGGCTGGCGGACGGTGTGTGCGATATTCTCCATCTGCTGGGCGTAGTCAATCCTGCGCTGCTGCACAAAATGAAACAGTTGGATGACGATAAAGATGCTGATGGTGATAACCGCAACCAGCGAAACTGTCGCCATCTGCTTTATCGTAAGTGACCGGCTTACGCGCAAAAATATTCTCCTGACGATGAAAAAAGCCCAGATAGCAGACAGTACAATGCCCGCCAGTATATCCCATAAACTGACTTTTTTACCGTCTGAAAAGTCCGGCTTTTTCCCGGTCGGGATTATTTAAAATCCGCGTAAGGGGTCAGCGGCTGTGGCGGCATATCCAGATCCCCTTCCCAGCCTGCGGCAGAGTAACGCACGTAGATAAGCCCATGACTTGGGGTATAGTCTTTCGCCTGTTGAATATCGACGCCCACCCCGATAAACCAGGCGGGCGTGATACGACGTTCAACCACGCCCTGCAGCGTATACCCCGTGCCGCTACCGGTGCTGCTGGCGGAAACGGGATTGCTGGCAAGGGTAAAGCCGGGATTGACCGGATAGCGCTGCTGCGCATCGGTTTTCGAATGTGACCAGGAAACCGAGCCGCCCAGGTCGAACGACCAGTTTTCTGTCCGCTGTCGCCAGGTGACCGGCACGGAAAAGGAGAGATACTGCTGCGGACTGTAGTAGCCGCCCTGACCGAAGGTGTAATCGCTGAGATCCTTCTGATAGTGCCAGAGCATACTGTTCAGCCCGACGGTGGCCCGGCGATTATCGCTATTAATGAGCTTGTAGTAGTAGCCGGCCATTAAGCGCTCGCGACTGTTATCCGCAACGTTTTTACCGGTGATCTGATGCGCGCTGATGTCGCCCCAGACACCGTGTGCGCCGCCCTGATCGTAACTCAGCCCGATGCTGCCACCCGTTGCCACTACGCCGCCCCAGCTTTTTCCACCGTTGGCTGATGGATCGCGCGCGCCCGCGTAGGAAAGCAGCGAACTGGCGATCGGCCGTCGCGAGGCGGTCAGCGTCACGCCAAGATCCCTGACGTCAGTTTTCCAGCTCAGGCCGCCGGTCCAGTTGGTCACCTCAAAGCCCAGCGGCGTGGTACCCAGATCCGCTGACCAGCGGTCATTATGCCAGCCGACGCCCAGCGCAGTGCCCTCGGCGCGCTGACTGGCATCGCGGCTGCATCCGCCGGAACTGGCGTCGTCGCAGCTACCAAACTGCTCGTCGAAGCTGCCGTTGCGGGTGGTAAAACTTCCTGCTGAGACGTCCACCCGGTCGAGACGGAAAAAGCCGCGTCCGTCGGCAAACGGACTTTCCGCCTGCAGCATGGTGGTATGGGCAGTAAAGTCGGAGACCCCAGCCGTACCCTTATTGCGCGAATAATCCTGCTGCACCGTCAGCGTGGTCTCACGCTGACGATAGAGATCTGCGGTGTCGCTGCGAATACTGCGCTTCAGCCAGTCATCCTGTTCCTGAGAGCGTGTCGCGCGGCTGATACTTTCGCCGCTGCCGATACCGATGGCCGTCATCGCCTGACGATAATCCGCCAGCGCGATCTCTGGCTGCTGCTGTGTGCGCTCCAGCCGTGCCGCATCACGAAACACCAGTGCCTTATCCTGCGAAGGCGGCAGTGACGCAGCGCGCTGCTTCAGGCTGGCAAAGCGCACGGCAGCCTGCGTGGTTTCGCCCACCGCCTGCCATGCCAGCGCGGCGCGGCGATCGGCATTAAGAGTGTTGGGCTGGGCTGGCTGCTGCTCAAGTGCCTGTCGTGCTTCGCTGTTGCGCTGGAGCGCGACCAGCGCTTCGATTCGTCCCAGCGCTGCGTCGCTGTTGTCAGCTTCACCTGACAGCACCTGCTGATAGATCTCCAGAGCCTGCTGTGCGTCCCCGCGAGCCAGCGCCCAGTCGGCCAGCGTCAGGTCGCGTCGGCTGGAAACCGGCTGCTGGTAAAGCAGCGTCACCGCTGCCCGCTCCTGCCCTGCCGCACGAAGCGCTTCGGCGCTGGCAAAAATTTTATCCTGCCCGAGCCGGTCAGCCAGCTCATGCATATTGCTGTTCCACTGCGTTTCAGGCAGGCGATGCAGCGTTGCCAGTGCGGCGTCATCATTATCCCGGCTGGAAAGGTAGAGCGCGGCGGCGTAGAGCGCGGTCGCATCGCCGGGATGCTGCTGTTGCAGCGTCGCGATCTGCGCATCCGCCTGTTGGGTGGCCCCACCGTCGCGTAGCGCGCTCGCCAGCCGATAACTGAGCCAGACGTCATCCGGCTGCAGCGCCAGCGCCGCCCGATACTTCTCTGCCGCCTGCGGCCATTTATTCTGCCGGGCGAGCGCATCGGCCTCGGCGCGCAGGCTGTCACTGCGCAGCGCGCGCAACGTTCCCGCCATCTCGCGCTGCTGCCCGGCGGGTAGCGTACTGATAAACTGCATGACGCGGGCAGGCGACTCGGCCTGATAAAGCCCGGCCAGGCGACGCACGGTGGTGGTGTTGGTCGCGTCCAGCCGCAGCGCATGCTGCCAGAACAGTTCGGCACCTGCCGCATCTTTGCGCGCCATCGCCACATCGCCCAGGCCAATCAGGGCATAGCTGTCGGTGCTATCAATTTTCTGTGCGGCGCGGTAGGCGCGTTCGGCCCCCTCAACGTCATGCTGCGCCAGCGCCTTATCGCCCTGTTCGACCGCCAGCCAGTAACGGTTAGTCTGCAGCAGTGACTGCCATTTGCCGATCAGCGTACTCTGCTTGCCCGCCTCAACGGCGCGTTCCAGCCAGAGCACCGCCACATCACGATGGCCGGCGCGTGCCTGAGTCTGCCCCATTGCACCCATCAGTTCGGCGTCGTTGGGGTTATCCTTCAGTGCCCGGCTAAGCGCTGCCATCGCATTATTCACATCGCCCGCCTCGACCAGCGCCAGGCCACGCATCCGCTCGCGATAGGCGGGATCGGCGAGCTGCGCCTGCTGCTTCGCCAGCACATCCGCGCCCTGCTGGTGTGCGTCGCCGTCGGTAAAAACAGCCAGGTAGGCGTTTAACTGCGCCACGCTGCTGTCGCTGACCGGCTGATCGTTGATCTGCTGCAGCCAGAGATCGGCGGCGGCGGCGCGTCCGCCGTTGCTGTTTGCCAGCTTTTTCAACTGCGCTATCGCCTGCTCCGGCTGCTGTTGATCAAATGCCATGCGTGCAATTTGCAACTCAACCCCGATATTGCCCGGGTAGCGCTGCTCCAGCGCCTGCAGCTGCTGGTAAGCGACGCTCTCCTGACCGGGAATGCGTGCCAGCAGCCGCCAGTATTCCAGCGCCGTGTTCGCATCCGGAAAAACCCCTCCGAACAATGCATCGTAAGCACTTTTCGCCTCCGCCAGGCGCCCCGAGGTGGCGAGCAGGCGCGCCTGCTGCAACTGCTGACGCCCATCCGACGATATCAGCGTCAGGCCGACGGCGGATTCACGCGTCGCGGCGGAGTCGGGCGCAACCTTTTTCAGCTGCTCCAGCAGCATCTGCGCTTTAGGGATATCGCCCTGACGCAGCGCCAGCCGCAGGCGAGCCGCCAGCACCTGCGGATTATCGGGATCGATCTTCTCAAGCCGGTAGAGCGATTGCTGCACCAGATCGTATTTGTTGGTCGACTCGCCGGTGCGTACCTGTGACAGCAACCATTCGACCGGCGACACCTCCGATCCGTCGACCGGTGCAGCCAGCCCCGGCAGCGCACTCAGTGCGCCGAGCAGCATGCCTGCCCGCAGCACCTGTGCGTTATTCATCTTCATCCAGTAAACGACGACGGGTAATAATTCGCATCAGACGCCAGGTCATCAGCGCGAACAGCACCACCACAAAGAGTGCGCAGAATGCCAGCCAGAAGGGATGGACGGAGAGTAGCGACCAGAGACGCTCCCACCACGGCAGATGACCAACGTAGTAGCTCTCTCCCACGCGCAGACTGTTAACCCCTGACTCGCGGATCACCACGGTGGAGCCAGACATCGTGCCACGCTTGCCGCTGTCACCCATCGCCTCGTTGAGCAACTGCCAGCTGCGCGGCGTGCCATCGGCGAGCAACGCGACAACGCTGCGCTGATCGTAAAAAGGTGACTGGAAGCCAATCACCGTTGCCAGCGGGCCGCGGGAGCTGATAGTCGTCGTGCTTTCTGCCGCCTGCTCGCGCTGACTTTGCGGGTTCACCTCCGGAGTGATTTGTCGCACAGGCTCTTTCAGCCAGCTGGCGGTGGCGTCGACCAGCGCCGGGATCCGCTGGTCATCCTGAAGATCTTTGGGGATGACGCCGATCATCAGCAGATCCACATCCTGCTTCTTCGCCGTGGCCCAGTCATCGGTCAACTGAACGCGCAGCGCCGGATAGCCGGTTTGCGCACCCATATTGCCCAACGTATTCAGCAGCGTGCTGACCTGCTCTGCATCGGGTTTTGGCGGCATCAGTACCAGGGTTTGCGCCAGATCGGCGTAGCGGCTGAACGGAAAGCCCGCATTCGCCCAGGCGCGCAACGACGGCATTTCGATGTAGTGGCGATAGCCGGAAAAATCGATGCTGGAATTGTCGTCCACCACCACATGATGCGTAATCGGCGTTGCGGTTTCACAGCGTCCATCCGCGTTGCCGCTGATGGTGATGTTGGCGTAATCAAAATCAAAGCGCAGCTGATTCACCACCCCGAGGCGCAGCGCCGGAATCAGCAGCTCATGGCTCTTGTCCAGCATTCCCTGAATCAGCGGAATATGCAGCAGCTGCTGACCCGTCGTATTTTTCGGCGGCAGCGGATAATCCTGAATGAACTGATTATTCAGGTTGACCGCCAGCCGTGAGCCATCCGACTGGAAAGGCGCGGTATAGCGATAGCTCAGATCCATGTCGATACCGCGCGCGCGAACCAGGAAGAGATCGGGCGGCAGATTGAGGGTCAGGCTGACGGGATTAGGCTGCACCCCATCAGACTGCAACTGATTCTCATATTGCGTCAGTTCGGCGAAAGTGGTGCGGCGATCGGTCCGCACCCAGTTAGGGGCATCATAAGCCTGGCGCGGGGAGAGCAGCTTAACGCTGTCGATGGTTGAGGTATCGCCGCGCAGCAGCAGCTCACCCTGGGCGATACCCTGAACCGCCGTCAGCAGGTCCTCATCGTTGCGTCCCAGAATCAGCAGCATTTTTTCATACGGATTATCGGGCTGGCTGACAATCTCTACTGTGGGTTTTGTCACCGGCGGCAGATCTTTCAGGAAATCCGGGCGCGCATCGTTGGTGGCAAACACCACCGCATGCTGCTGTTGCGGCAGCTGGTTATACAGCACCGGGAAACGCTGCCCGCGCCAGCTCGTTTTGCTGCCAAACCAGGAAGCAAGAATGGCGGCAGCCCGCTGCTGCGTGACATCCGGCTGGGCGCTGAACACCATCGGCAGGATCAGTGGTCGCGTATCCCGCGAATCAAAAAAGGGTTCCGGGAAGTGGGAGAGGTCATTTTTCAGCGGCAGTTTTTGCAGCGTCAGATCGATGCCGCTCTGTTTGCCGATATCCAGCCAGATTGCGCTATTGGCAGGATTTTCACAGACGTTGGCGTAGTGGCCCACCAGCTCGAAACGCACGCGGTTAAAGTCGGCGATGTAACGCGGATCGATCGACAGCTGCGTCTGGATCTCTTTACCCAGCTGTTCCGGCGTCAGGGTAATCAGACCGACCAGCTCATCATTGAGATAAACCTTCAGCTGCGACAGCGTCGGCAGCAGTGCGGGCGAAGGCCGAAAGCTAAGGTTCAGCAACGCGCGCGTCACCACCTCATCGCTGCGCACACCGAACTCAATCTGTCCGGTAGTGCGGGTGCCACGCAGCGTCATGCTGCCAGGCGGCGGTGCCAGCTGGGCAAAGCTCAGCTGGCTGTTCCGCAGCGGCGCGCCGTTATCCTGCGGTAAAGATTGCACAGGCGTTACACCAGCGATGTTTGCGGGCGCGTCCTCCTGCGCGGCGGCACAGCTTAACGTTGCACTGCCCAACAGCAGAGCGGCAAACCACCTGTTTACTCTCGGTATCGTCATATCATCAACTCAATGCGTTTTTTGAAGCTGGCACACGTCCGATGCCTTGCGGCAACAGCGAAGCCAGCCAGCTCACCCCAACGGTAAGCAGGTTAAACAGCCGACGTAACTGCGGCGGGCCATATTCCGCCAGGCGCAGGTAACCTTTGAAACCGAGGATCATGATATCGGCGAGGCTCTGGACCGGTTTATCTTCCGGAAAACCGTCCTGCCACAGCGCCCAGGTATCGGCGCGGGCGAAGGTACACTGGATAAATTCAATATGCTGCTGAGTGGTCAGTTGATGGAGACGCACGCCAGCCCGGTGGCCAAAGACACGCTGCACCTGGCACGGGAAGCTGAACTCCTGCTGTCCACGACGCAGCAGCAGCCACACTTTTTCATTCTCCCGCAGCGCATCCGGCTCGCGCATCTCCAGCCCGACGCCGCCGTCAGAGTAGTCACGCAGCGTACAGGGCAGCATATGACCATCTTCGCGTGCAATGGCGGCCGGCATGGCGATCTCCACCCGGTGCGCCTCACGGATCTGCCGTGCTTCAACCGAAACCGCTACCGCACCGCCAAGAATAATCATGTTATAGAGCACCCAAATCAGGCTCACCCATACCGTCAGTACCTCATTGGCCGGACCGTGCTGCATGCGCCAGAACGCCATCAAAACCCCTGCGAGGTTGAGCAGCACCAGCAGCATATAGGGCTTGGTTATCACCCAGTCCAGATGCTCCTCCTCTACCAGCCCGCCTTTTGCGGTGACGTTAAACTTCCCTTTATGAGGATTGAACAGCGCCACGGTGGTAGGCCGGGCGATATACCAGGCCAGCACCGTCTCGTAGACCTCGCTCCAGAAAGAGTGTCGCCAGCGTCCCTGAATACGCGAGTTGGTGAGGCTGGTATGCAGCATATGGGGCAAAACATAAATGGCGATCGCCAGCGCAGGTGCGTAGATGATGTAGGCATGACAGAGCAGAAACGCCAGCGGCGCCAGCAGGAAGACCAGCCGCGGAATGCCAGAGAGAAAGTGCAGCATGGCGTTGGCATAACAGAGCCGCTGTACCCACTTCAGCCCCTTACCAAATAGCGGGTTATCAAGGCGGAAGATCTGCACCATACCGCGTGCCCAGCGGATACGCTGTCCGATATGCGCTGACAGACTTTCGGTCGCCAGTCCGGCCGCCTGAGGAATGCGGATGTAGGCCGAAGTGTAGCCGCGCCGGTGCAGCCGCAGCGAGGTATGGGCATCTTCGGTAACGGTTTCCACCGCAATACCGCCAATTTCATCCAGTGCGCTGCGGCGCAGCACGGCGCAGGAGCCGCAGAAAAAGGTGGCATCCCAGGTATCATTACCGTCCTGCACCAGTCCATAAAAGAGCGAACCCTCATTGGGCGTACGACGAAACCGCCCGAGATTGCGCTCAAACGGATCAGGCGAGAAGAAGTGATGTGGCGTCTGCATCATCGCCAGCCGGGGATCTTTAATAAACCAGCCCATGGTCATCTGCAAAAAGGCGCGCGTCGGCACATGGTCACAGTCGAAAATCACCACAAATTCGCTGCGGCAGTACTTTTTCAGCGCGTGATTGATATTGCCGGCCTTGGCGTGCTCATGGGTGGGACGGACGACATAGTTGATACCCACGCTGGCGGCAAAGTCGCGGAATTCCGGCCGGTCGCCGTCGTCGAGCAGATAGATATTCAGGCGGTCTTTCGGCCAGTCGATGCCCATGGCAGCGTAGATGGTGGGTCTGACCACGCTGAGCGGTTCGTTGTAGGTTGGCACCAGCAGATCGATGCCTGGCCACTGATCCCGATCGACAGGCATCGACACTGGCTGACGATTAAGCGGCCAGAGCGTCTGAAAATAGCCCAGCACCAGCACCACCCAGGCGTAGGTCTCTGCCGCAATAAGCAGCAGACCAAACACCAGACTCAGCGGATCGTCCCAGTTCAGCGTCGAGGTATAGCGCCACCAGAGGTAGCGGCACGATACGGTCAGCGACAGCACAATCAGCATCATGGTCGGGAAACGCCCCGGGATGCGTCGTACCAGCATCGCCAGACTCCAGAGCAGTACCACAAAGATAAACTGCGTCATCAGGCCAAAGGGCTGGCTGATACAGAGCAGCGCCAGCAACGTGGCAAACAGGGCAGTGACGGCGAAGAGGCTGCGTCGCACCAGCGGCGACAGCCGCTTCAGCCAGTGTTCGATGCGCACATCGATTCCCTGGGTCTGTGAGTGGGCAACGGCCTTGTCCAGCCAGCGGTAGCCATGGTGGCGCCAGCCAGACAGCGCACCGAGGCCACGGAAACCGCCACGAGCGCGATCGCTCTGCGGCAGGATCACCAAAAGCCACAGCGTCTGGATCAGATAACGCAGGATATCCAGCGGTCGCGGCCGCTCCGGCGAAATGTGCGGATAGAGCCGGCGGCGCTGCTGAATAATCCGCTGCCAGCCCGGCGTTTCGAAGCGAAGCAGCATCAGGCCCAGCACCGACCAGAACAGATGGAGTGCACTGGCGAAGCGGGACGCGCCATTGCCTCGCGCGGTGGTATAGCCCCTGTGCAGCGATTGCCAGGCGGGCGCTGTTAACAGCCAGCACAACGGATTCAAGAGCTCACTCCATTCAGATTGAGCAGCAGCCAGCTTGCCAGCGTGATGATCTCTTCACTGACCAACGCATGTGGCCGGTATTCACCGACCGGCTGCTTCATCATCAGCGCTTCTGCCAGCGCCTCATCCCGGTGGATCAGCAGCGGTATCAGCGGATTCAGCGAGGCCATCCAGAGCTGATGCAGATCCTGCTGCAGACGGCTGTTGGCATTAAACTGATTGATAATAAACCGGGTGCGCGCCGGAAACTGGCGCTGGCTAAGCCGTAAATGGCAATTCGCGTCTGGCTGAGTGACGCACAACAGGCTGTCCAGCGTGGGATAGAGCGTTTCATGCCAGGGCAGGGTATCGGCAGGCAGATCGAAAATAATCCACTGATAGCGCGCCCGCAGGTCCGGTAATGCCTGGAGCAGCGGCGCGGCGATCGCCTCATTCTGTCTGGCAATAGTCAAAGCATGCTGATGGGAAAGCACCCCGTGAGGCAGCAAATCAGGACCATCGGGATAGCGAAGCCCGCTGTGCTGCCAGTCACCGCCCTCACACAGGGCTTTCATCCAGCCATTATCCTGCTGAGCGGGCAGATTAAAATGCACGCCGAGCTGGCTGACCGGGGAGCCATCGATCAACAATACTCGTTCGCCGAGTGCCGCCAGCGCCCAGCCTAATCCGGCACAAAGAGAAGTCGTGCCGACGCCGCCCCGTACGCCCTGAAGCGCGATCTGCGGCATCAGCGATCGGTCTCAGACTGGCTGGCAAGGGTTTCCGCTAACAGCGGCCAGCGCGACACGATCGCTTTCAGGCGCTCTTCCCGCGCAATGTCGACATAGCGGAAAGAGTGCAAAGAAAACGCATCGCGCAACGCGCTAATATCATCCTGACGATCGCCATCAGCGGCAACAGGGTTATAGAGATTGTGGTTTTTCATTACTGTTCGCCAAAAATAAAACAACGTCACACTCAGGATGACCGACTGCGCGTACGCGTAAAGGAAAGTTGAAAAATATTTCCAGAAACGCGGCAATTGCAGAACAATGTGAGCCGGCCTGTGATTAGCAATGTTTAAATTTCTCAGGTTACATCCCGGCCTGTCTATAATAAGCTAGCCTGGACTGGAAAAATAACGAATTCAATATGAAAAATTCTTTTTCGCTGGGGCTGTTGCATGTTCAGCCTGAATTAACGGCATTGCAAACGCCCGGCTGTTATTGGGTGACCTGTGCGCGGCAGGATGACGCCCGCACTTTTATTCGACAGGTAATTTCACATCAGCAGGCCGTAACGCTGATCAGCGCTGACCAGCCGCCGCGTGATTTGCTGACGCCCGACCCACCTGGCGGACCCGATCGTATTCCGCTGTTTTCTCTTTCCAAAAGCAAAGGCAGTTTGTTGCAGCTGGAAAGTGATTTTCTGCGCACGCTCGGCAGTAAAAATGGGTTAGTGATATTTAATAGCAGCGCAGCGCAATGGGATAAGCTTGATGACGCAGAATTATCCCGCTGGATAAAGGGCATGCGTCAGACGCTGCATAAAAGAAAGCTCACCCTTTTAATCGTGACCTCCGGCACCACAATAATAAATCTGAGTAATCATCTTCAGCGTTATTTTCGTCAGCTGGATGGCGTTGCGCATTTGAGCTTTCAGCAGGATAGCTGGCAGTATCGAATTAACTGGTGGTATGCCGCGGAACGCCTGCTTGCCGATCGGGCAATACGTCTGGGCTGTGAAAATGAACGCTTTTTTACCTTAAATGAAAAGCAGGAACCGCTGAGCCTCAACGACGAGCAGCATTATCTTGCGGACAACATCGTGCTCGAGGGCGCGCCGCCGCTTTCACGCCAGTGGCAACTGTTCGAGGATAATGAGCAGGTCTGGTTGCGGGCGCAGCAGGCCAATGCCGCAACGGTGATTTTCAGCCTGACCCGCAGCGAATATATCAACGAACTGGCGAAGATGGTGCACAGCCTGCGTCGTACACGCGGCAACGGACTGAAAATTGTGGTGCGCGAGATGGGTGCAAGCCTGCGTTATAGCGACGAACGTCTGCTGCTGGCCTGCGGTGTAAACGCCATCGTCCCGACCAACGCCACAATGTCGCGCTTTCTGACCACGCTGGAGGGCCTTCAGGGACAGGTGTTTAACCGTCGCGTTCCCGCCAGTCTTGAGGCGTTAACCGCTTCGTTGCAGCCTCTGCATGAGAAAGGCTACCTGCGTCTCGATGCCTTCTGTCAGTCAGTCGGCCAGTTGATCAGCAATACCCTGCTGCCGGAAAATGATAAGGGCCTGCTGGTCGCGTTGCGGCCTGTGCCACAGCTTAAGCCTCAGCAAATCCTGACGCTCTGTAAACCGCGCCGCTTTGGCGACCTGGTCACGGTGCTGGAAGATCGTGTCATCCTTTTCCTCTCTTCCTGCCGCTATAACGACCTTGATAAGGCATTGAAATATATCTTTTCTCTGCCTCACGACGAGCTTTTTGCTAACCGGATGGTCTGGTTTGAGGATAATCAGATCCTCGCAGAAGTCAGCAATATTAAGAAACTGACGCCGATGGCAATTCAGGATCTGACCCCGGTATCAGAGACGGCCCGCGCCGCCGTTGAGAGCCGGCCTGAAACACATGAACGCGCTGCACCGCAGCCCATCACTTTACTGCCGGAGAACAAAGCCTGATGAATCTGATGGACTGGATACAAATTGCGCTACTTATTCTGGTTATCCTGCTGTTTTTAAAGCCATTATATCAAAAATGGCTACCCCGTCGCTGGAACGGCATCATGAATCGTCTGTTGCCAGCGCGCGCGCTTAAATCGGAAGGTCACTGGCAGCGTCAATCCTCTGAAACGGATAGAAAAAATTAATGAATACTGATCAACCCGCGGCGGCCTCCTCTTCCCGCTTCTGGTCCTCCTGGCGCGGACTGGGCGGCTGGAATTTCTACTTTTTACTGAAGTTCGGCCTGCTGTGGTATGGCTATCTCAATTTTCACGCCCTGAGCAATCTGGTGTTTCTCGCCTGGCTGCTTTTTCCGTTACCCTCGGCGCGCCTGCATCGCATCCGCCAGTTGATCTCGATTCCGGTTGGCATCGCGCTGTTCTGGCACGACACCTGGCTGCCAGGACTCAGCAGCATACTCAGCCAGGGCGATCAGCTGGCGGGCTTCTCTGCGGCCTATCTGCTCGACCTGGCCGATCGCTTTATTAACTGGCAAATGGTGGGAGCCGCCTTTGTACTGCTGGTTCTCTATCTGTTTGTTTCACAATGGGTTCGCATCACGGTGCTGGTTTCCCTGATGCTGATCTGGCTTAACGTGCTGACGATTGCTGGCCCGGCGATGTCGCTGCTGCCGACCCGGACGGCTACGCCACAGGTCGTATTGAATCAGACACCCAGCGGCGGCCAGCCAGCCGCCACGCCGGATGGACTGGAGCAGTCTGCGCCGCCGACCAGCGCGAATCTCACCGCCTGGCTGAACCGCTTTCATGAAAGTGAACGCCAGCGCGTGACGCATTTTCCCGACAATCTGCCTGCCGATTCGCAGCCTTTCGACATCCTGGTGATCAATATCTGTTCGCTCGCCTGGTCTGATATGGATGCTTCTCAGCTGCGTAACCATCCGCTGTGGCAGCATTTCGACATCATGCTGAGCAATTACAACGCCGCAACCAGCTACAGCGGACCGGCGGGTATCCGACTGCTGCGTGCCAGTTGTGGCCAGACCTCGCATAGCGATCTCTATAAACCTGCCGATCCGCGTTGCTATCTGTTCGACAATCTGGCGAAGCTGGGCTTTAAAGAGCAGTTGATGATGGATCACACTGGGGTATTCGGTAACTACCTGAAGGAGGTGCGTGAGGGCGGCGATATTCAGGCACCGCTGATGTCACAGGCGGGTATCGCACCAGAACTGACATCATTCGACGGCTCGCCGGTATTCAATGATGCGCAACTGATGCAGCGCTGGCTGGACGACCGCAGCAAAAGCAGCGATGCACGCAGCGCCACCTTCTACAATCTGATCCCGCTGCACGACGGCACCCGTGAACTCGGCAGCACCAAAACGGCACCGTGGAAACCGCGCGCGCAACGACTATTCGATCAGCTTGATGCCTTTATGACGCAGCTGGAGAAGTCGGGCCGCCGCGTCATGGTACTGGTAGTGCCCGAGCACGGTGCCGCGCTGCAGGGAGACAAAATGCAGATGTCCGGCCTGCGCGATATTCCCAGCCCGGATATTACTCACGTACCGGTGGGCATTAAGTTCGTCGGAATGAAGGCGCCGCA
The DNA here is from genome assembly GCF_048452805.1 of Pantoea sp. K16. NCBI lineage: Bacteria > Pseudomonadati > Pseudomonadota > Gammaproteobacteria > Enterobacterales > Erwiniaceae > Pantoea > Pantoea sp. K16. The sequence continues at coordinate 97,389 of NZ_JBLWNV010000017.1, forward strand.
TCAGGCTCAGCCATTGAACATTGATGCGCCGACCAGCCTGCTGGCCTTGTCAGAGATTGTGTCGCGCGTCGTAGATGGGCAGGTATTTAATGCCCCGAATGTGAATATGTCGGTGCTGACTGACAAGCTGCCACAGACGCCGGTGGTGTCGGAAAATGACGGTGCAGTGGTGATAATGTATCAGGGCAAACCCTGGATCAGGCTGAACGGCGGCGACTGGGTCGCCTATCCGCAGTAACGCGTAACCGCCGGGTTGCAGAGCCGTGACCCGGCAGTTAAAGGCGGGTCAGGCGCGGCGCCTGCTCCCTGTTGAGCGCGTGGCTGTCGATGGCAGAATAGCGGCCAGTGCCGCCATTCTGCCAGTTATCAGCGCTTCTCCTGAAACGCCTGCCAGGTCAGCAACTGCAGACTGGCAGAAAAGTAGTTCTGATCCGCAGCCAGCTTATCGCTCAGATAGCCGGTTTCATTCAGCGTCAGGTCACGTACCGCCAGCAGTCCGCCCTCAAGATGGTAAGGTGCAGGGGCATTCGCCAGCACGTCGAACCAGGCGGGTGTCAGCATGCGGCTGTAACCCTGCCAGACGCGCTGAAACGGCACCAGTGCCAGACTGTGCGGGTCATACCACCAGATGTTCAGCGGCACGCGAATCGCATCGTAACTGAAGCGGTTCGAGTAGCCGACGGCCGGGGCAACCGAACCGTCGGCATTCAGTGCGACCCAGTCCATTGGCAGCCCGGTTTTGCCAAAGCTCAGCTTACCCAGCAGATCAAAGCCATCGTTAATCAGCTTATCCCAGACCTGAAGATGGCTGTGTTCACCAAACTCACGCCACGCCTGAAACAGGAAGTAAGAGGGATTGAGCACCACATAACTGACTTTGTTAAAGCCCTGCGCACCCGGCAGCATCACGGTGTGGCCGCCAAAGCTCGTGACATCCAGCCTGATAATGGCGCGCTGAATACGGTCAGATTCCTGCTGGTAGCTCTCCACCTGCCATTTCTGTGCAGCACGCTGTAGTGCCCAGGCCAGCAGTACATCACCATCGGAGGCGTTATTCTTGTCGGCGACCGGGTTGTCACTGCCCGGCACGTAGCGCCAGTAGAAGAGCTCGGTCTGCGGATTACGCAGCTGGCTGCGCGTCCACTGCCACAACCGATCAAAGGTGGCGCGATCGTCATTGGCCACCGCCAGCAACATGCCATAACCCTGGCCTTCGGTGTGACTGACGTTGTTATTGGCGGTGTCAGTGATCCGCCCTTCTGAGGTCACAAAGCGACTTTTAAAAGTCTCCCAGCCGCTGGCACTCGCCTGCGCGCTGCAGGCCAGCAGTAAAACAGAGCAGAGCCAGACCCGCCAGAGTGGATTACGTTTCATTTCCGATCCTATTGATATCGATAGTGCAGCGTGCTGCCATCGTTGAGTTCAAGCGTAACCGGCACAATGCTGCTGCCGCCCTGGCCCTGCAACCAGCCCGAAAAAAGTCCGGCCATCACCGCACCAAACGCCGCCTGCCAGTCAGCTGGAGAGTGGATGTTGTCGCCTGCCGGTAAGGCGTGACAGGCAATCAGCAGCGCCTTCTCTTCCGGCTGAAGCTGCACAAAGCCCCAGTTAAACCGCGCCAGTTGCAGATTGCACTCGCGCTCCAGATCCTGCACGGTACGCGACTCTGGCAAAGGATAGCGGTTCGCCAGCGATTCCCCCATCTTATAGAGAAAGGCTTCCGCCTCCTGCTGACCGGCGTTGGCGATCATCCCGTCAATCAGCACGCTGACCAGGTCAAACCAGCCTGGCTGATAAGGATGCGATACCCCCGAATGCTCACTCATTACTTCTCTCCGAACAGGTAACGGACATAGAGCTGTGCGCTGCTTTCGTTGTAGTCACCAAAGGTGTCATAACCCAGCTGGCCGCCAATCGTCACATCTTTATTAAGTTTGTAGTCCGCCCCGGCGTGCAGGTTGTAGCCGATGCCGTTTTTGCTGCCGCCGGAGTAGTAAGCGTCTTTCACGCTGCCGCTGGCGGCAAGGGATTCCAGCTCTGACTGCAGGCTGGCATCCGACGGGAAGTACGCGCTCTTATCCTGACTGTAGGTCTGATAACCGGCTGCACCGCCAATATTCACTTTCAGATCGTCAAACTTGCGTGAGAACTCTATCGGGAACGAGACCGACGCATAGTTCTGCGGGCTGAAGTAGCCGCCCTGACCGTAGCTGAAGTAGCTGAGGTTCTTTGAGAAGTCCATCCACGACAGGCTCATGCCGACTTTCAGCTCGCGATCGTCAGTGTGGAACGGACGGACGTAGGCGCCGGCTGTTGCCTGCAGGTTATTGTTGCTGGCGACATTCTCGCCGAGATAGCTGTACGCGCCCGCACCAGCATAGAAGCCCGCATCGCCATTGTCGTAGCTTAACAGGGCGTTAGCGCCGTTCTTCGTGACGCGTCCCCAGCGTTTGCCACTGGTTTTATCTTCTGCGCCGACGTAAGAGAGCAGGCTGTCGGTAATCGCGCGGCGCTCACCGGTCAGGATCAGCGTCAGGAAGTCGGTGAGTTTCGGTGACCACTGTACTCCCCCGACCAGAGTACTGAGATCCTGGCCCAGCGGCGTACTGCCGATATCCACTTTATAGCTGTCGCCCTTCAGCGCCAGATTCAGCTCCACGCCCGAAGCGGTTTGCGAATCGGTGGTGGCGTTCGGCAGGTCATTCACCGTTGCACCGCCTGCAGCCACCACCCTGCCCTGACTCAGCGCATTGGTGCCGAAACGGCGCCAGGCATCGGCTGCGCCACTGCCCGCCGTAAGTGAGACCGGCGTGGCGGTAAAGTCGAGGCGCGCCGTTTCAAACGGCACGGTAGAGAAGGTCAGCGGCGCTTTGGCTTCCGTCAGCTTGCTCAGGCCCGACTCGCCATCACGCCCGCGCACCTGCACCATGCCCTGACTCCAGCTGCCGGTTTTTTCCTGCAGCGAATCCATCATGGTGTCGACGTCGTGCAGAATCTGTGACTGTTGAGCAACGGTTTCGCTGCCCGCGGCCGGTTCGCCCTGCGTTGTCACGCCAGCGGCAACGCCCGCCGGTGCCGCCTGCCACGGCAGCACGGTGCCGTAGCTGGATGGTGAACGTCCCACCGGCGAAGTATCACGGTTGATAAACGGATTATCCGCCAGCGCCAGTCCGCCCACGGTCGGCACGCTGCCAGGCTGCGCGCCCTGCAGGCCAATCAGCTGACCGCGCGCTGAACGCAGATAAGTCATCGCCTGAGAATGCTCGCCATTGGCTTCCGCGACCCGCGCCAGCAGCAGCAGACGATCCGGTGTCTGAGTCGCACTGTTAAGGCCGCGACTCAGCTCATTAGCGCGCTGCACATTGTTCTGCGCCAGCGCGACATTGATGGCCCCGACGCGCGCATCCTGCGTCGGCGTATCCTGGGTCATCAGGTAGTCATAGACCACGCCCGCATCCCGGTTCATCTTGCCGTCCTGGTAGAGACGGGCCATCGCGAACATCAGATCGCGGTTCTGCGGATCCTGCTGCAGTGCACCAATCAGCTTGTCATACGCCACCGCGTACTGACGCTGCTGCCGCAGACGATCCACTTCGTTAATCAGATAGCCATTGCGAATACCGGCCAGTTGCGTTGGCGTACTGCGCGCCTGCAGTTCCGGATTGCTGAGGAAGCGCTGCGCCTCACTGCCGAGGCCCGCCTGATTCAGTACCGTCATCTGCGCGGCATAATCGCCCGCATTGCCCTGCACGCCACGCTGCAGGTTAGTCCGCACCACCGAAACGGCGCTGGTGAGATCGCCCGCCTGCGCCAGCTTCTGCGCCAGGTTTCCGGCATCAACCGGGTTGGTGGGTGGATTAACCGTGAGCGCCTTCAGGGTATTGGCGGCGGCAGCCGTCGCGCCCTGCGCCAGATACTGGTCGGCCGTGCTCATCTGCAGATTGAAATTAACCCGCTGCGCCAGTTCACGCATCGCCGCCGTCTTCGCGTTAGCGGGAATACGCGACAGCAACGTGCTGGCCTGCTGCCAGCCGCCGCTTTCGCTGGCGTTAAGCGCACCGGCATACAGTTCGCTGGTGCTGGCCCCGTTGCGCATCACCGGCTGCATCACGTTGGCCGCCAGCAGCGTGTCGCCCTGCTGACGATAGAGCCGGGCTAAATCGAGCCGCAGCCAGCCATCCGTGGGATAACGCTGAATACCCTGCTGCAGCGTCGCGATGGCAGCGGCATTGTTACCGGCCGCCAGTTGACGCTTCGCCTGCTGACGCAGCGCATCGGCTTCATTGGCCCGTGGCGTGACGCTCTGGCGTACGCTGTCCGGCAATGCACCCAGCAGCGTGTTAGCTTCGGTGCCCCGATTCTGCTGACGCAGAACGTAGAACAGTCCCTCTTTGGCGCTGCGGTTATCCGCATCGCTTTGCAGAATAGTGCGATAGAGTTGCTCCGCCTGCTGTGGCTGATTGGTGCGGCGCAGCACGTCGGCGCGGAACAGTCTGGCGGCCAGCCCTTTTTCGCCGTCAGCCTGCACCAGCGGTTCGCTTAATGTCAGCGCCTGCGCCGTGTCTCCGCTTTTCAGTGCCTGCTGGGCGCTGGCCAGCTGTGCATAAAAACGCGCATCGTCAGCCTGCTGCTGACGCGATGAACCCTGATCGCCGCCGAGCTGAGCAGACCGCTGCAGATAATCCGCCGCTTCCTGATAACGTCCGGCTCGCTGGGCCACATAGCCCATGCCCGCTAACGCATCGGCATCCTGCGGATTCGCACCCAGTACTTTTTCAAAGCTGGACTGCGCACCGCCGACGTCACCGCTGTTCAGCGCGCTGAATCCGGCCCCTTTTTCTGCGCCGCCGACGTTTTTACGGTAGTAGTCGATGACGGCGGAGTCCTGCGGATGACGTTGCTGCCAGGTCTGATAGAGCGCCGCATCTGACGGCTGCGGACCGAGCCACAGCAGCGCCTGACGCAGTGAGCGGTCGGCATCCTGATTACCGCTCGCCAGCGAACTCAGCACCTCAATGCCTTCGCGACGGGTTGTTTCCTGATAGGTCAGCGCTTTACCCAGCGCCAGCCGTGCGCCGGTGTCCTGCGGATGCTGAGCCGCAAACTGGCGCAGTGCCTCAACCGCCTGCGGCAGCAGCGTACGGTCGCCCGCCATAGTGAGATAATATTCTGCCGCGACGCTGGGTGGTGGCGCATTGCCGCTGAAGGTGTTGCGCCAGGTCTGTAACGCCGCCGGAATATTGCCGCTGCGCGCCTGCTGACGCGCCAGCGCAAGCTGCGCCTGCGGAATGGTCTGCATCTGGCGCGCGTTATCCAGCTCGCCAAGATGCGGATCGTTGGGGGAGACCTGACTCAGACGGGCGCGATACTGCGCCGCCGCCGCAGTGTCGCCGCTCTGCTGTGAATAGAGCGCCAGCAGGTAGAGCGCCTGAGTGTTGTTGGGTTCAACCATCAGCACCTTTTGCAGTGAGGCTGTCGCCAGGTCGTCATGCGCTTTCTGATGCCAGTAAGAGGCCTGATCGAACAGCGCCTGCAACGCCGGGTTGGCGCTTTCCGCCGCCAGCAGCGGCTGTGACAGGGCCAGCGCACTGCCCAGCAGCAACGCCTTACGGATACCGGCACTTAACAGATTTTTTTTCATTATTATTATCCTTACTTCCTGCCGGAATCACGGTCCTGCTTTGGGTTCAGACGTCGCCAGGCGTGACGCTTCAGCATCACCCAGGCCGCACTGCCCACCAGCGCGGAGAGCAGCATCGCCGCCACCGCCAGCAGCACCGAGTGCTGGTTGGCATACCACACCACCATCATGTACCAGGGCAACTCACCGCTGGGAAACTGCGCGCCGACGCGGAAACTGCGAATGCCGTTTTCATCGGTCATAATCGCGGTATCGCCACGAATGCCGGCGTTAATCTGCGCTGAACTCAAATCGTTATGCAGTCGCAACAGCTGATCGTCGCTGGTTGCCACCGTCATCACCACCAGCCGATCGCGGTTCCATGGCGATCGGTAGCTGAGGAAGCCTCGCCACGCTTCGTTGGAGGAGAAGTAACGATCGGCATCCAGCTGCTGACGGCTCCAGTCACCGGTCAGCCAGCCGCGTAATTTTTCCAGCGTGTCAGGCTCTTTCACCCCAAAAGTGCTGCTGGTGGCGTCATAAGGGGAAGCCGCCAGCATCGCCTGATTAAAGGCGCTGTTGCCGGTGGTGCTCACCGCCAGCAGATCGCTCTGCTGTATGCGCGCCAGATGGGTGCCGCCAGTCGGCAGGCCAAACAGTACCTGATTCTGTGTCAGCGCCAGACCGGTGGCTTTACCAGCCCGCGCCGCCAGATCCAGCAGCGTTGACAGTTCAGCATCGCTGGGCGTTTCCGGCAGCAGCAGCGTGGTCTGGCTGAAATCGGCCAGACGTGAGAACGGGAAAGAGGCACCCACAAAGTAAGAGAGGTTCGGCAGCATGCTGAAGTGACGGGTATGGCTCAGATCGATCCATGAATCCTCTTCAATCCGGCTCTTGATGTTGTTGTTCAGTAACACACCGCAGGGCGCATCAGCCCGCGGTTTGATATTGAAGTAGAGCGCCAGCTGGTTATCGCCATAGATCAGGTAGGGTTCGAGATTAAGCTGATACTGCTCCTGACGCGCATCACCGCCCAGACGGTGCCAGGCGTTCTCCAGCAGGCCGACTTTGTTCACCGTCAGATTGCGCAGAAAAGTGCCGTTAAGCATGACGTTAAGGAAGGAATTATCCTCATCGATCCAGCTTTCGGACGGGAAGCGATAGTGCAGATTGACCGGCACTGTGTCGCCATCCCACAGGAACAAATCAGGCGCGGCGCGGAAGTTAACACGCAGCGCATCATGCCAGATGCCGCTACTGGTCAGACTCTGATCTTTACGCAGCAGTTCGCTCAGTCGTACCGGACGGTCAGTGTTAATCCAGCGCGGGGCATCGTAAGGTTTGCGGTTTGCAATAGTCTGTGCGGGGACCTGCAGATGACTCTCATCAGTCATCAGTGGCTGCGTCGTCAGACGGTTCGCCGCCTGACGCAACTGGTCCTCATTGTTGCCACTGACCAGCAGCAATTTGTAAACCGGATTATTGGGATTATCCACCACCTGCAACATCGGACCGTTACTGGCCGGGAAAGTCAGGGTGCCGATCCGGTCACCAGGATGACCAAACAGGATGCCGTTGTGTTCCGGCAGTTCGCCGCGCACCACCGGGAAACGGATGCCGCGATAATCACTCTGAATGCCGAGCCAGGATGTCACCAGTGCCGCCGCGCTGACAGCATCGGCTGAAACATGACTGGCAAAGCCCACCGTCACGGTGGACGCCGTCATCCGCTGAGGATCCAGGAAGGGGCGCGGGAAATTACGCAGGCTGGTGCCGATATTGAGCTTCTGACCCTCAAGGTGCAGCGATGTGTTCGGCAGAATGGTGACCTGATACTGCTGTGCGCTCTCTCTTTCACACAGCAACTTGTCCGCATCATTGATTTTAAAACTCAGATTGTTCGCCGACACCACCATCGCCGCCGGAATATCCAGCTCATAGTCGCTGACATCGCTGTCCGTCGCACCCAGCGGCAGCGTGCCGAGCGGCTGACCATTCAGCATCAGTTGCAGCGACGTATTGCGTGCCGCCAGCGCAGCTGAGACGCGCAGCGTCAGATTAAGTCGCGCATTGGTGATGACTTCATCGCCGGGCAGGGTAAAGGTGATGCCCGACTGAAGCTGACCGCCGGTCAGCGTGATGCCGCGCGACTGGCCCATCTGGGCCACTGAAATAACACTACTGATTGGCTGATTGATGGCAGCCGCGATCGGCGGCTGCGCTTCTGCAACCGGTGCAGCTACCTGACCTGGCGCGTAGGGCAGCGCACTGGCGGCCGCTTCCAGCGCGGGATCGGCACTGCTCAGGCCCTGCGGCAGGGGCACCGCGGACAGCGCGCTGCTGTCCTGGGTCACCGCGCCGGTGGCGGCCATCGGCGCGGTGGTCTGGGCAGAAGCCGCCGCCTCACCGGTCGATGACGCGGTCTGAGGCGTTGAGGTCGCGTCACCGGTCACTGAAGATGGCTGAGTTTGTGATGTCGCCTCGCTACCTGGGGCGTAAGAGGCGTTCACCGGGGGTGCCATGGCATTGGGTGATGCACTCTGTGGCGCCGATGCCGGTGCAGATTCTGCGGACGGTGTCGCAGATGGCGCATTTGCCGCTGGTGACACTGACGGCATTGCAGACTCTCCACCGCTGACCGGGACCGCTACCTGGTCTGAACCTGCCGTCTGGGTGGAACCATTATTCATGGGCACCACAGATGCCGCATCGCTGGCCGGAGCCTGATTTGTCGCGGGTGCAATGACGGTGGCATCGGCAGGCTGCGTGGCGGAAACGGCATCAGACGGCATCGGAGCCGGACTGTTTACCGGCGCACTGGCAGGCTGCGTGGTGGAAGCAGCATCAGGCGGCGTCGGAGCCGGACTGTTTACCGGCGCACTGGCAGGCTGCGTGGCGGAAACAGCATCAGACGGCGTCGGAGCTGAACTGTTTACCGGCGCAGCACTGCTGTTATCAGTAGCAACCGGCGTTTCCGCGCCAGCGGGCGTCAGCCATAACGCTGCGGTCAGTGAACTGGCCAGCAGAATTTGCGTCAGGATCTTCATGCCGCCCCATCCTCTTTCGCCGCCGCGGCAACCGGGTCGACATTTTTACGTTTATCGTGGCGGCCTTTCCACGTCAGCCAGAACAGCTCAAAGACGGTACGGATAATAGTGCCCAGCGAAATCAGCGGGTTGTCCTGCTTATACTCCGGCTGAATCCAGGCATCAGCACGAGCCAGCACCACACGGACCAGTTCGCGACGACGCGCCAGCGGCATCGCCTCAAAGCGCAGACGGATGCTCTCATCATCGCCGGAAATCTGACTGACCGGGATAGTGATCGCGCCGGATTTCAGCAGCAGATCAATCTCTTCAATCTCATCAGTTTCATGACGTCCATCGGGTGCATCAAGCTGCGCGCCGCCCATCGAAAGGTTGCTGGTCTGGGTGCGCGATGAAATGCCGCTGGCGTAATGAATAATCGCCGGGATTTGCACTTCAACACGGATGGTTTTACGCACCTGCTTGGTTTCGCGCGCCACGGCAATTGCCGCCATCAGAATGATCAGGCTGAAGATCGCCCAGCCGACGTTGAGCGCGATAACGTAAGGATCGACGCCAAAATAGTCATGCATCACGGCACGCACCACGCCGGCTACAATGCCAATGCCCAGCAGCAGCGCCACAATCACATGCGGACGCACGATGTGGAAATCGAAGAAGCCCTGATCCAGCACGCCGCCTTTATCGGTCACGTTAAACTTGCCATGTTTTGGCGACAACAGGGTCAGAATGGTCGGGATCACCAGATGGAAGCACATCACCGTCTCATAAATTTCACCCCAGAAGGTGTAACGGAAACGGCCATTCATTCGTGAGTTAACGTAGAGCGACATCACCAGATGGGGCAGCACATAGGCAAAGATCAGCGAGGCCGATGAGTGAATAATATTCAGGTTAAACAGCAGGTAAGCCAGCGGTGCGGTCAGGAAGGCAACGCGTGGCAGGCCAAACTGGAAATGCAGCATGGCGTTGAGATAGCAAAGACGCTGCTGCCACTTCAGGCCACGGCCAAACAGCGGGTTATCGACGCGGAAAATCTGTGTCATGCCACGCGCCCAACGGGTACGCTGAATGATATGCAGGCCCAGACGTTCTGTTGCCAGACCGGCAGCCAGCGGGATCGACAAAAAGGCTGAGCCCCAGCCCAGTCGCTGCATTTTCAGGGCGGTGTGTGCATCTTCGGTCACGGTTTCAACGGCAAAACCGCCAATCTCTTCCAGCGCTGAACGACGGATCACCGCACAGGAGCCACAGAAGAAAGTGGCATTCCAGTTATCATTACCCTGCTGCACCGGGCCATAAAACAGCGAGCCTTCGTTTGGAATGCTGCGTGCTGCGCGCAGGTTACGCTCAAAGGGATCGGGAGAATAGAAGTAGTGCGGCGTCTGTAGCAGCGCCAGCTTCGGATCTTTCAGGAACGGTCCGACCGTCGCCTGCAGGAAGGTGCGCGTCGCCACGTGGTCGCAGTCGAAGATGCAAATCAGCTCACCTTTGGTGATTTTCATCGCATGGTTGAGGTTCCCGGCTTTGGCATGTTTATTGTCGTCACGGGTGATATAACCCACGCCGACATCCGCCGCAAAGCGGGCAAACTCGCTGCGCTTGCCATCATCCAGCAGATAGACCCTGATTTTGTCACGCGGGTAGTCGATACACTGCGCCGCGAGTACGGTGTCGCGCACCACATCAAGACTTTCATTGTAGGAAGGCACATAAATATCGACCGTCGGCCACAGGCTGGTGTCGTCCGGTAAGGGTTCAATCGTGCGTTTTAATGGCCAGGTGGTTTGCAGGAAGCCAAGAATTAAGATCAGCCAGACGTACAGCTCCGCCAGATATAAGCCAATGCCTAAGATAGCTTCAACTTCGGAATTAAAGTGCAGCGTCTCAGTGGTCCGCCACCAGATATAGCGGCTGGACATCAGCGCAGAGAGAACCACCATCACCACCGTTATTTTGCGGCTCTTGCTGAAACCCAATAAAAACATCATGCCGATGCTGATCAGACCAAAAATATACTGTTTCTGGCTGTCCATTGGCGTAATGATGATCACCGCGGCAACGGGTGCAAGCACCAGCAGCAGCAGGTAAAACCCGATTTTACTCATGATTCACCCTGAGAAGAGCTGTGTAAGTCAGTCGCCTGGCAGAAGCCGACTAAAAGTGGTTTGTGCGGATGGGAGCCTGAACTTCGCCATTACCCACGGTGATATTCAGAATGCTGCTGACCCTTTTCGCGATCAGTTCAATATCAAATGCCGCTGCCGAGGCGGGACTGAAATCATAAACAGACTGCTGCGAAGCATTGGCTTCACCTACACTTTCATCACGGTGAACCACGCCCAGTAAATTATCGCCCAGGCGCTGCTGCATAAACGCGGTGACATCGCGATTGATATTCCGGCGGTTGTCACACTGGTTAAGGATGAAATAGTGACCCTGCTTATTATTGAGAGGCTTACCGATCATCCGGTTCTCTTCAATCTGCGGTAATAACGATACTGATGCGGTATCGGCTAACATCACCACTAAATGCATATCGGCCAGCGCCGTCATTGCTTTAAGGGCGGGGCCCGGGCCCGGCGGGAAATCAGCCACGATCACCAGACCAGGATAATTGAGCACCGTATCCAGACCGCGCTTAATAAAGTGGGGATCTTTCATCAGGTTCTCTTCGAACCGTTCGCGCTGCGGCTCCGTGACGTCGCCATAGGGCAGCACAAAGATATTGCCGCCAGTGGTAAGAATCGACTGGCTCCAGTCCGCCTGCTCTTCTGAGCGCGCCACAAATCCGCGGCCATCATGAAGCGGCACGCCAAAGTGAAGACGCAGTGCATTCTGCACATCAAAATCAATCGCCAGAACTTTGCTACCGGAACGCGCCAGACTCCAGGCCAGATTCGCCGCCAGCGTGGTTTTCCCCACACCCCCCTTCGGCGAGCACACACAAACTAATGGCATAGCGCAATCTTCTCCAGTAACGGTTTGAGTAAGGTTTCTTTCGGCAGATTAATCTCGCGCGAGCGGAACAGCGCACCAAATCGTCCTGGCTCAGAATGGGTGGCGGTGGGTGCGACGACGGGCTGAAGTTCCGCCACGGTGGCAGGCCGGACCGGCTCAGCACGCAGCGGGGTCGCAGGCTCAGCCACGGCCGCTTTTTGCAGTGGTGGCGGTGGCGGAAAGAGTGATGAAGGACCGCGTGCAGTCGTGCTGGTTGCTGGCAGGTTATTGCCTGACAGGCTATCGAGAATCGAGGTGCGGGCTGCCGTTGCCGGTTGCGCAGTGAGTGCGGCATGTCGTGCCGGTGCCCCAGGCGGTGGAGCCGTAAACTCATCACCACGCAGCGGCTGAGGTTGCGGCAGGTCAATACGCTCGCCGCCGCCAAACGGGGTCTGATATTCTTCTTTCGCCAGCTGGCGAATCAATGCCCATTTACTGTGTTCCGCCGCTTCCTGCGTCTGGCCAGACATATCTTTAAAGTCGATGTCGAGCGTTTGCGTTTTCTCTTTAAAACGCTGCAAATCATCGTAATTATTCTTCATTGGCCATGGCCTGCAACAAGGTGGGAATTTTCCTGGAATATAACACATCCCTTTAATATCAGTCAGAAAAACCTGATTACAAAAAAAGCAATTTCAATCAAATTGTTTAATCATAAAGATTCAATAGTGGCGGAAGAAAGCCTCTGCCGAGTCATTACCGCTGATAATTAATAAGTAATACTTAAGTTAAATTCATTAGCCCTCTTTTAATAATTTTTCTGAAAATACCGCTCTTACAACCTCTGGCACTGCCAGGCTGACTCCTGTAAACAGCGTTTCAAAGAGCGTTCAGGCTGCCGCAGGCGCAAAACAATCGCATTTCTGCCATAAGTGATTGATGCTCTTTATCTTTTTTCACTGCAAATATCGCCAGAAGGAAAACAGGTTAAGACTGATAACGGAAAAAGAGGAGGAATAACCAGAAAGTGCTCGCTGACCTGCCAGCAGTGCGGCTTGCAGCTGAGTTGAGATAAAAAAAGGCTTCAGAAAAGAGCCTTCGGCTGGGGAGTTAAGATCGCGAACAGGCTCAGGCGGGCATACGCCTTACGCAAAGACGCAAAAGACGCCATCCCTGGCAGGCTCAGCGCGGGCGATTACGCACCTCATCCCTGAGGGGCGCCCGTAGCCGGGCCAACGCGTTGCGTTGTTC
>NZ_JBLWNV010000018.1:0-20503 GCF_048452805.1 Pantoea sp. K16
TTACGCTTTCCTCCTGCAGAGTCAACCTCTTTCTCAGAAGTTTTTCTCCGGCGGCCCAGTCTCCTGTGCCTCCTGACCCGTTTTCCGTTTCCGGTTTGCCGTGTCAGTGGAGGCGCATTATAAGGAACGGCTCAGATAGCGCAAGTGCAAATTGAGACTTTTTTACTGACCGTTCATTTTGCACTCAAAAGGAGTATTAAATAAGCAAAACCCCCTCAAAAAGGCAAAAAAAACGGGCCAGAGGCCCGTTTTTCATTCCACACCCTTACTGATGTGCAGTAATGATGTTGTTCTCCACATCCATTTCGATGGTTTTGCCTGGCACCAGCGAACCGGCAAGGATCTGCTGAGCCAGCGGGTTCTCGATCTGCTGCTGTATCGCACGTTTCAGCGGACGTGCACCGTATACCGGATCATATCCGTTCTCCGCCAGCAGTTTGATCGCATCATCAGAGATGTGCAGCTGATAACCCCGTTCATCCAGACGTTTGTACAGCCGCTGCAGCTGAATCTGCGCAATGGACGCAATATGTTTCTCAGCCAGCGGATGGAACACCACCACCTCATCAATACGGTTGACGAACTCAGGACGGAAATGCTGTCCGACCACACCCATCACGATATCTTTCATTTCCGGGTAACTGAGATTGCCGAACCGCTCCTGGATTAAATCTGATCCCAGGTTAGAGGTCATAATCACCACGCTGTTACGGAAATCGACCGTCCGGCCCTGCCCATCCGTCAGACGCCCATCATCCAGCACCTGCAGCAGAATGTTAAAGACATCAGGATGCGCTTTCTCTACTTCATCCAGCAGGATGACCGAATAAGGCCGACGGCGCACAGCTTCGGTCAGATAACCGCCCTCTTCATAGCCGACATAACCCGGAGGTGCACCCACCAGCCGTGATACTGAGTGTTTTTCCATAAATTCAGACATGTCGATACGAACCATCGCATCGTCACTGTCGAACAGGAAGTTAGCCAGCGCTTTACACAACTCCGTCTTACCGACCCCGGTTGGCCCCAGGAACAGGAAGGAACCGATAGGCCGGTTTGGATCAGAAAGGCCTGCGCGACTACGGCGAATAGCATTCGATACCGCCTCAACCGCTTCATCCTGTCCGATAACCCGGCCATGTAAGTCCTGCTCCATGCGCAGTAACTTATCGCGCTCACCTTCCATCATTCGTGCGACCGGAATACCGGTCCAGCGTGCCAGCACATCGGCAATCTCCACATCGGTTACCCGGTTACGCAGTAACTTCATGGTCTTGCCTTCGGCCTGAGTCGCTGCGGCTAACTGTTTTTCCAGTGCCGGAATTTTACCGTACTGCAGCTCTGACATCTGAGCGAGGTCACCCTGGCGACGTGCCTGCTCTAAATTCAGACGCGCCTGCTCAAGTTCAGCTTTGATGTTCTGCGTGCCGGACAGCGAGGCTTTCTCTGTCTTCCACTCATCTTCCAGCTCGGCGTATTCGCGCTCTTTCTGGTTGAGCTCGGTTTCCAGCATTTCAAGACGCTTGATGCTGGCATCGTCCGCCTCTTTCTTCAGCGCCTGCTGCTCCAGCTTCAGCTGAATGATACGGCGCTCAAGGCGATCCAGTGACTCCGGCTTCGAGTCCATCTGCATACGAATGCTGGAAGCCGCTTCATCGATCAGGTCAATCGCTTTATCCGGCAGCTGCCGGTCAGCAATATAACGATGAGACAGGGTCGCCGCCGCGACAATCGCCGGGTCAGTGATCTGCACATGGTGATGCAGTTCATAACGCTCTTTCAGACCACGCAGAATGGCGATGGTATCTTCCACACTCGGCTCAGCCACAAAGACTTTCTGGAAACGACGCTCCAGCGCGGCATCTTTTTCAATGTACTGGCGATACTCGTCAAGCGTAGTGGCACCCACACAGTGCAGTTCACCACGCGCCAGCGCAGGTTTAAGCATATTGCCGGCGTCCATCGCACCGTCCGCTTTACCGGCTCCCACCATGGTGTGCAGCTCGTCGATAAACAGAATGACGTTGCCTTCCTGTTTCGACAGGTCACTCAGTACGCCTTTCAGACGCTCTTCGAATTCACCGCGATATTTCGCCCCGGCCACCAGCGCACCCATATCCAGTGCCAGTACCCGACGTCCTTTCAGACCCTCAGGCACTTCACCATTGATGATGCGCTGCGCCAGCCCTTCGACAATCGCGGTTTTACCCACGCCAGGTTCACCAATCAGTACCGGGTTGTTTTTGGTACGGCGCTGCAGAACCTGGATGGTGCGGCGAATCTCTTCGTCACGACCGATGACCGGATCGAGTTTGCCCTTCTCTGCCCGCTCGGTCAGGTCGATAGTGTATTTTTTTAAAGCCTGGCGCTGATCTTCAGCCCCCTGATCGTTCACGTTGTCTCCTCCCCGCATCTGTTCAATCGCACTGGTGATTTTTTCACGCGTTGCGCCCGCTGCTTTGAGCAGATCGGCCAGTGAGCCCCGCGATTCCAGGGCGGCCAGAACAAATAATTCGGATGAAATAAAGTTATCGTTGCGCTTCTGTGCCAGCTTGTCGCACAGGTTTAATACCCGGACGAGGTCAGATGAGGGTTGTACATCGCCTTCGCTGCCTTCAACTTGTGGCAGGCGATCAATAGCCTGCTCAACCTGAGCGCGAAATGGCGTAACGTCGACACCGGCCGAAGTCAGTAAAGGTGAAACCGATCCGCCTTCCTGTTTGAGCAATGCGCTCATCAGATGCAGAGGTTCGATGAATTGATTGTCGTGTCCCAGAGCGAGGGACTGCGCGTCGGCGAGAGCCAGCTGAAATTTATTAGTAAGACGATCCAGACGCATAATTCCTCCCATTACAGGTCAAAATGCTACTGGAGATTAAATGAGGTCATCCCTCAAAATTTCAAGGTTAATGACCTGAGATTTGAGTAAAAAATACGCTAACTGGACCGTCTTATGGCGTAAGGTTATAACAGCCAGATCAAAGTTGCCATACGCCCGGTGATCCCATCGCGGCGGAAAGAGAAGAAATCGTCGCGCTGCGTAAAGGTACAAAGGCTGCTGGCGCTGACTGAATTCACGCCCGCTGCCTGTAGTCGCATCTGCGCCAGCAGGCCGATGTCGGCGTAAAAGCGGTCACCTGATGGACGGAAAGCCTGCACAGCCCGGGGATCCTGAGCCATAAAGGCCTGACGCACTTCGGCGCCGACCTCAAACGCATCAGGTCCGATTGCCGGTCCAAGCCAGGCATGAATCTGATCAGGTGGCGAACGAAACTGCGCCAGCGTATTTTCCAGTACACCCGCACAAAGTCCGCGCCAGCCTGCATGTGCCGCCGCCACTTCCGTGCCATCCTGCGAACAGAACAGGACCGGAAGACAGTCAGCGGTCATGATGGCGCAGACGACGCTGGGCTGATCGGTAATACAGGCATCAGCACGTAATGGCGTACTTCCCCCTGCAGTCAGACGCACAACCTCAGTGCCATGAACCTGATCCAGCCACTGCGGCATGGCAGGCAAACCCGCCTCTTCCAACAGCAACTGCCGGTTACGCGCCACCGCATCCGGATTATCCCCCACATGCCCGCCGAGATTCAGTGCATCCCAGGGCGATATGCTGATGCCGCCCTGTCGCTGCGTCGAGCAGGCCCGAACGCGTGACGGAGCGGGCCATTGAGGAGTAATCAGATTCATCACCAATTCAACTGGTCTTTAAATTCTTCAGTGTCTGCTTTTAACGCCGCGATGAGATCAACCATGTCCTGCGGAAGCGCAGCATGGAATTCCATTTCAATACCGCTAATGGGGTGATAGAGGCGCAACATCGTGGCGTGCAGTGCCTGACGATCGAAACCGCGCAGCGTAGTAATAAATGCTTCAGACGCGCCTTTTGGCGGACGCGGACGGCCACCGTAAAGCGGATCGCCCACCAGCGGATGGCTGATGTGAGACATATGCACACGGATCTGGTGAGTACGACCGGTTTCCAGACGCAGGCGCAGACGGGTATGGGCCCGGAAGTGCTCCATGATGCGGTAATGAGTGACCGCCGGTTTACCCATTGGGTGTACCGCCATGTGGGTGCGTTTGGTTGAGTGACGGCTGATAGGCTGCTCAACGGTGCCGCCCGCAGTCATATTGCCAATCGCAACCGCTTCATATTCGCGGGTGATTTCGCGACGCTGCAGCGAGTCCACCAGATGCGTCTGAGCCGGAACGGTTTTCGCGACCACCATTAAGCCGGTGGTGTCTTTATCCAGCCGGTGTACGATGCCCGCGCGCGGCACATCCATAATCGCCGGATAGTGATGAAGTAAGGCGTTTAACACTGTGCCATCCGGATTACCGGCGCCAGGGTGAACCACGAAGTCGCGTGGTTTGTTGATGACAATAATGTCTTCATCTTCATAAACGATGTCGAGTGGCAGATTCTGCGGTTCCCAGCGCTGCGCCTCCTCGATCTCAGCGTCAATCGCGACCAGCTCGCCGCCCAGCACTTTTTCTTTGGGTGTATCGACCATGACGCCGTTTACAGTAACGCGACGATCGAGGATCCACTCTTTTATGCGAGAACGTGAATAATCAGGGAACAATTCCGCCAAAGTCTGATCTAAGCGTTGTCCGAGTTGTGATTCGGATACCGTTGCGGTGAGTTGAACTTGTTGTGCCATATACAGCTTCTTCGTTAACGTTGGGTTTTCACGGCGATGCCGTTTAATATAATGTGCTATCGTACCTGGTCATTACCGGGAGCTATACGGACAGCTTCCGCCATAACATTTGAGGATAATCACTTCGTCATGACGCGTATGAAACATCTGGTGGCTGCTGCCACACTGAGCCTGGCACTTGTTGGTTGTTCCGGCTCAAATGACGCGGTACCGGACAGCCCGCCTTCTGAAATCTATGCTACAGCGCAGCAAAAGCTGCAGGACGGTAACTTTAAAGCTGCGATTAAGCAACTGGAAGCGCTGGATAATCGTTATCCGTTCGGTCCTTATTCGCAGCAGGTGCAGCTGGATTTAATCTACGCGTACTATAAAAATGCCGATCTGCCCCTGGCGCAGGCTGCCATTGCTCGCTTTATGCGTCTGAACCCCACGCATCCGAACATTGACTATGTCATCTTTATGAAAGGTCTGACGGACATGGCGCTGGATGACTCCGCGCTGCAGGGCTTCTTTGGTATTGATCGTTCTGACCGCGATCCGACGCACGCTCGTGATGCTTTCCGCGACTTTTCCCAGCTGCTGCGGAGTTACCCGAACAGCCAGTATGCGGCTGATGCTCAGAAACGCCTGGTCTATCTGAAAGACCGTCTGGCTAAATATGAGCTGTCAGTGGCGCAATTCTATACTAAGCGTGAGGCTTATGTCGCGGTTGTTAACCGTGTCGAAGGTATGATGCGCGATTATCCGGATACGCAGGCAACACACGATGCCCTGCCGCTGATGGAGAATGCTTACCGCAATCTGCAGCTGAACGCTGAAGCCGATAAAGTGGCGAAAATCATTGCAGCTAACAAAAGCTGATAGTCAGACAGATTCTAAGCCATAAAAAAAGCAGCCTCTCAGGGCTGCTTTTTTTTGCTCACAGAACAGTCAGATTTGGATCTGTTCTCAGCGAGCTAACTCATCAAGCATGCCGTGTTAATCGTTTCGCTTCAAGCCATTTCGGCCAGTTTCTCTGCCTTTCTCACAGAATGTTGTGACTGACAAAAAGTGACATTTTTTCGTGATCGAAATCCCACATTGAACGCTTTTTCGCGCTATGCTGAGAAGACCAAGACGGAAATGACAGAGAGGTAAGAACGATGATTCTGAACATTACCAGTAAACAAATGGACATCACTCCGGCAATCCGAAGCCATGTTGAAGACCGTCTCGCCAAGCTCGAAAAATGGCAAACCGACCTGATTAATCCACATATTGTCCTTTCCAAAGAGCCCAAAGAATTCGTGGCTGACGCCACTATTAACACACCTAACGGGACTCTGGTGGCCAGCGCCAAGCACGATGATATGTATACCGCTATCAACGATTTGATTGCCAAGCTCGAGCGTCAGCTGAATAAAGTTCAGCACAAGTCTGAAGCACGCCGCGCCAGTGCCAGCGTGAAAGACATCATTCCCGCCGACGAAGAGTCCTGATTTTCTTAACGTTGTTTCTTAACGCGCCTGCGGGCGCGTTTTTTATTGACAGCTTTTAAGCAGTACGGTTACTCTCAGGTCACTCTCTTTTCGGACATGACAATGAAACCTGATCTGTTTTCCTTCGCTTTCTTTTTTACCTTCCCCTGAACGGGAGGCCATTCGTCGTGTGAAAATGAAAGCGAAGACGAACACCAAAGCCTCCCAACCGGGAGGCTTTTTTTTTGGATAGCATACAGGTGAGCCCTATGAATCCCGATAATCCATTGCTGGCGCTACGCGATAAAATCAGCGCCGTGGATAAAAAACTTCTGACGCTGCTGGCCGAGCGTCGTTTGCTGGCAGTGGAAGTTGCACAAGCGAAACTGGCGACGCATCGCCCGATTCGTGATGTGGAGCGCGAACGCGCGCTACTGGAGAATCTCATCGTACTGGGTAAGGCACACAACCTGGATGCGCACTACATCACCCGTCTGTTCCAGCTGGTAATTGAAGATTCCGTGCTGACTCAGCAAGCGCTGCTGCAAAAAAACCTCAACCATCCCCATGCGCATGCCGCCCGTATCGCCTTCCTGGGCCCGAAAGGCTCTTATTCGCATCTTGCAGCACGCAACTACGCGTCGCGCCATTTCGATAGCATGGTGGAGTGTGGCTGCCTGAAGTTTCACGACATCATCAAACAGGTCGAAAATGGCGTAGCTGATTACGCCGTGATGCCGATTGAGAATACCAGTTCAGGCTCGATCAACGATGTCTACGATCTGCTGCAACAGACAAGCCTCTCAATCGTGGGCGAGTTGACATTGCCTATCGACCACTGCGTGCTGGTGAATGGCCCCACCGATCTTCAGCAGATTGAGACGGTTTACAGCCATCCTCAACCGTTCCAGCAGTGCAGCCAGTTTATTAATCGTTTCCCGCACTGGAAAATCGAATACACCGAGAGTACCGCGGCAGCGATGGAGAAAGTGGCTGCGCTCAACTCACCTAAGGTGGCGGCGCTGGGCAGTGAGGCCGGCGGCGAACTGTATCAGCTGCAGGTGCTGGAACGTAATCTGGCGAATCAGCAGCAGAATCACACCCGCTTTATCGTGTTGGCCCGCAAAGCAATCGAGGTTTCTGACCAGGTGCCAGCGAAAACCACGCTGATTATGGCAACCGGCCAGCAGGCGGGTGCGCTGGTCGACGCGCTGCTGGTACTGCGTCAGCACAACCTGATTATGAGCAAGCTGGAGTCCCGCCCGATTAATGGTAATCCGTGGGAAGAGATGTTTTACATTGATGTGCAGGGCAACCTGCAATCAGAGCGGATGCAGCAGGCGCTGCAGGAATTACAGACCATGACCCGCTCTCTGAAGGTACTGGGCTGTTACCCCAGCGAAAATGTGGTTCCCGCTGAACCTGGCGAATAAAAAGAAGAAAAAAGGCATCCAACTGGATGCCTTTTTCATTGATGGATGGCTGTCATTTATGGGCGGCTGTCATTGGCCGATCGCAACAGGCTTCGGCTTTCGACCAGGAAGCGTTTTGCGTGATCGCCAAACCACTGTTCAACCCGGTTAAAGCTGGCGATAAACGCCTGCTTGTCGCCCTGCTCCAGCAGCGCAATCGCTTCACCAAACCGCTGGTAATAGCGTTTTATCAGCGCCAGATTACTCTCTGAAGACATGATGATATCCGCATAGAGTTGCGGATCCTGAGCGAACAACCGCCCCACCATCGCCAGTTCAAGCCGGTAAATGGGCGACGAGAGCGCCAGCAGCTGATCCAGATTGACGTTCTCTTCGGCTAAATGCAGACCATAAGCGAAGGTAGCAAAGTGACGCAGCGCCTGAATGAATGCCATGTTCTGGTCATGCTCAACAGCGCTGATACGATGCAGACGCGCACCCCAGACCTGAATCTGCTCCAGGAACCACTGATACGCTTCCGGTTGTCTTCCATCACACCAGACCACCACCTGTTTTGCCAGGCTGCCGCTGTCCGGGCCAAACATCGGATGCAGACCCAGCACAGGCCCGTTATGGGCAGCCAGCATTGCCTGCAGAGGCCGGTTTTTGACTGACGCCAGATCGACCAGAATACAATCTTCCGGCAGTGGTGGCAGTTGGGCAATCACCTGCTCGGTCAGGTGAATCGGCACGCTAATGATCACCATTCCGGCATCGCTGAGCAGAGTCTCAGCCTGAGGCCAGTCCTCTTTATCCAGCGTTTTAACCGTGTAGCCTGATAGCCCGAGCATTTTTTCAAACAGCCGGCCCATCTGGCCCTTACCACCGACAATCACCACCGGGCGCAGTTCAGGACAGAGGGTTTTAAAGCCTTTGTCATTCTCGCTGGTATAGGATTCCCGCATCACGCGACGCAGCACATCCTCAATCAGATCCGGTGGTACACCGAGCGCTTCGGCCTCTTTGCGACGCGAAGCCAGCATCGACGCTTCACGCTCAGGCACATAGATAGGCAGGCCGTAACGGCTCTTCACTTCACCTACTTCGGCCACCAGTTCCAGTCGCTTAGCCAGCAGATCCAGCAGCGCTTTATCAACACTGTCAATTTGATCGCGTAACGCGGTCAGTTCAGCCACCATTGCTCTTACACCTCTTGTGACAGACGCGCCGACAGCACTCCCTGCAGATCCTGATGCATTTCACGCAGCAACGTTTCGGTCACTTCCCAGTTGATGCATGCATCGGTTACGGAAACGCCATACTTCATTTCGCTGCGTGGCTGCTCAGAAGACTGGTTACCTTCATTGATATGGCTTTCCAGCATCAAACCAATGATTGAACGGTTCCCGTCTTTGATCTGCGCAATAGCGGATTCCGCTACGCCAGGCTGACGGCTGTAGTCTTTGTTCGAATTACCATGGCTGCAATCTATCATTAAGGCTGGACGCAGTCCCGCCTTGAGCATCTCTTTTTCACACTGCGCGACATCTTCAGGACCGTAGTTCGGCGCTTTGCCGCCACGCAGGATCACGTGACCATCCGGATTGCCCTGAGTCTGCAGCAGGCAGACCTGACCGGCCTGATTAATCCCGACAAAACGGTGTGGCATTGCGGCTGCACGCATGGCGTTGATTGCCGTTCCCAGACTGCCATCGGTGCCATTTTTAAAGCCTACCGGCATCGACAGGCCCGAGGCCATTTCACGGTGCGTCTGCGATTCAGTGGTACGGGCGCCAATGGCAGACCAGCTGAACAGGTCGCCCAGATATTGCGGGCTATTAGGATCCAGCGCTTCAGTGGCCAGAGGCAAACCCATTTCAACCAGGTTCACCAGCAGCTGGCGCGCAATGTGCAGACCCGCTTCCATATCAAACGAGTTATCCATGAAAGGATCGTTGATCAGCCCTTTCCAGCCGACGGTGGTACGAGGTTTTTCAAAATAGACGCGCATCACGATAAAGAGCTGATCTTTCAGCTGTTCAGAAAGGGTTTGCAGACGACGAGCATAGTCCAGTGCCACTTCGGTATCGTGAATTGAGCAGGGTCCGCACACTACCAGCAGACGCGGATCGCGGCCGGCAATAATGTCAGAGATAGTCTGGCGCGACGCCGCGACCTGATCCTGCTGTTCAGTGGTCAGTGGAAACTTCGCTTTCAGCTCTTCAGGCGTGATTAATACCTGTTCACCGGCGATATGCACATTGTTCAGCGCGTCTTTTTGCATGATGGCGATCCTTTGGCTCGTATTGGCAGTCATGGACTCCTCACTGAGGAATGCAAATACTGTATCACATACAATACATAGCGCAATATTATATGTACACTTTTATTACCACGGATCAAGAAGGGTGCGAAATATACTTAAAATAACCAATAAAATCATGCATATAATAAAAATCTCAACCACAAAAAACCAAACGCAATTGTACAAATAAGTTTACAGTTAAGGTTGTTGCCTTTCTTCTACCCACAGGCAGAATAAAAGAATCATTCTGTTCGCGCTGAGAGAGTTATGTACCCATCACCACAAAATATTTATCTGCGACCTTTTGAGCTCAGCGACATATCTGCGTTTACCACTGCGGTTAATGCCTCGCTGGATAGCCTTATCCCTTGGATGGTCTGGGCGCATCATGATTATCAGCCTCATGAAGCAGAAAGCTGGATCCGCTTTACCCACTGGCAACGGATGAAAGAGGAAGCGGAAGAGTTTGCCATCGTTGATCAGCATGACCAGCTGCTGGGGGGCGCAGGAATACGCTTTGCCCGTCATCCGGGTGACACCAGCGCAATTGGCTACTGGGTTCGCAGTGATGCACAGCGTCAGGGAATCGCCAGCCGCGCGGTGGCCGCGTTGCTGCCGCTGGGGTTTTCACGCCCAGAGACCCGGGTGATTGAGATTCTGGCAGCAGAGGATAACCTGGCCAGTCGGGGCGTGGCTGAGAAGTGCGGTGGTCAGTTCATTGGCTGTCGCTATGGCCTGATCGTCTTAGAGGAAGGGCCGGTTAATACCGCGATTTATCATTTTCAGCGGCCGGACGACGGTTAACTGCAGGCAGTAAGGTTGACTGTGACATAAAAAAGGGGCTGGCAGATGCCAACCCCTTGTTTGCTATTAACTTTTAGATGTCGCGTTAGCGATACCTTAGTTAAGACGCTCTTTAATACGAGCAGACTTACCAGTACGCTCACGCAGGTAGTACAGTTTGGCTTTACGCACAGCGCCACGACGTTTAACAGCGATGCTGTCAATTACAGGTGAATGAGTCTGGAATACACGCTCAACGCCTTCGCCGTTAGAAATTTTGCGAACAGTGAATGCAGAGTGCAGACCGCGGTTACGGATAGCGATAACCACGCCCTCGAATGCCTGCAGACGTTTTTTAGAACCTTCAACGACCCATACTTTCACTTCCACGGAATCACCCGGGCGGAAGGAAGGTACGTCCTGTTTCATCTGCTCTTGTTCAATTTGCTTGATAATGTTGCTCATAATTAAATCTCATATCCTGGGTAAACTGATAGTCGGGGAAGAGCTTACTCTTCCACATCATCGTTTTGTTGCTGCTGAGATTCCCGCTGGAACTCATTCAGCAACCTTGCTTGCTCTTCAGTCAGAGCCAGGTTTTCCAGAAGTTCAGGTCTTCTCAGCCAGGTACGGCCTAGC
The DNA here is from genome assembly GCF_048452805.1 of Pantoea sp. K16. NCBI lineage: Bacteria > Pseudomonadati > Pseudomonadota > Gammaproteobacteria > Enterobacterales > Erwiniaceae > Pantoea > Pantoea sp. K16. The sequence goes on from NZ_JBLWNV010000018.1 coordinate 11,267, forward strand.
GACTGCTTCAGACGCCAGCGGCGAATATCAGCATGGTTGCCTGACAGTAGTACTGCCGGGACCTCCACGCCGTCTAACACTTCAGGTCGGGTATAGTGCGGACAATCCAGCAAACCTTCCGAGAACGAATCCTCATCGGCTGACGCCTGCTTGCCGAGCACGCCAGGAATAAACCGGGCGACTGCGTCAATCATCGTCATCGCTGGCAGTTCCCCGCCGCTGAGAACGTAATCACCGATTGACCATTCTTCATCAATTTCGGTCTGGATTACGCGCTCATCAATCCCTTCATAACGGCCACAGACCAGAATTAACTTGTCCCGTGCCGCCAGTTCGCAAACACCCTGTTGGTCCAGTTTGCGACCCTGAGGTGAAAGATAGATCACCCTGGCCCCATCACCTGCCGCTGCTTTCGCTGCGGAGATGGCATCCCGTAAGGGTTGTACCATCATCAGCATTCCCGGTCCGCCGCCGTAAGGACGATCATCCACGGTACGGTGCCGGTCGTGCGTGAAGTCACGAGGACTCCAGCTCTGAATGCTGAGCAGACCGTTTTTTACAGCCCGGCCAGTTACCCCGTAATCGGTAATAGCGCGAAACATTTCTGGAAACAGGCTAATAACACCAATCCACATTGTATTCGCCGTTACGTTACCGTTCGATTCGGAGATCAAAAACCAGGATCCCAATCTACCTCAATGATGCCAGTAGAGAGATCGACTTTCCTGATAACCTGTTCATCAAGAAACGGAATTAACCGCTCCTGAGCACCGAATGCATCCTTCAGGTTTGCCTTAACGACGAGAACGTCGTTCGAGCCGGTTTCCATCATATCGATGACTTTACCCATCTCGTAGCCTTCAAGGTTAACTACCTGGCAGCCCATAAGGTCTTTCCAGTAGTAGTCGCCCTCTTCCAGCGATGGCAACTGCGTCGAGTCAACCTGAATTTCGCAATTGGTTAACTGAGCCGCCGCATCCCGATCTTCAATGCCTTTGACTTTGATGATCAGGTCCTGATTGTGGTGCTTCCAACCGTCCAGTTCGACCTGCTGCCATTTACCGGCGCGCTGGATGAACCAGGGTTGGTAGTTGAAGATGCTTTCAGCGTCTTCAGTGGAGGAAAACACTTTGAGCCAGCCGCGAATACCGTAGGCGGCTCCCATCTTACCCAATACAATCGGGTTAACAGGAGGCTGTGCGGCAATTTGTCTGCTCATGCTCACCACCGTGACAGATTAAGCTGCTTTCTTAGCTTCTTTGACCAGCGCGTTAACGCGATCAGAAAGCGTTGCGCCCTGGCCAACCCAGTGCTCGATACGATCCAGATCAAGACGCAGACCTTCAGCCTGACCAGATGCGATCGGGTTGAAGAAACCAACGCGCTCGATAAAACGACCGTTGCGTGCATTGCGGCTGTCAGTGACGACGACCTGATAGAACGGACGCTTTTTAGCGCCGTGACGTGCCAAACGAATTGTTACCATAACATCCTCTTCAGTTAATAAAACACCCGGCCCCCATCGAGGAACGGGGTCCGGGTGCTGTATAAAAAGCCCGAAAATTTTACTCATTTTGGCGAAAAAAGCAACCTAAACCGTGCCATTTCGGGCTTTTTTGTGGAACGCTTTAGCGGCCAGGAAAACCTGGCGGCATCATACCCTTCATGCCGCGCATCATTTTCGCCATACCGCCCTTCTTCATTTTCTTCATCATACGCTGCATATCGTCAAACTGCTTCAATAAGCGGTTAACGTCCTGCACCTGCATACCGGAGCCGGTCGCAATGCGGCGCTTGCGTGAGCCTTTGATGATCTCTGGTTTTTCACGCTCTTTGCGTGTCATTGAGTTGATGATCGCTTCCATGCGCACCAGCACTTTGTCATCCATCTGTGACTTCACATTGTCAGGCAACTGTCCCATACCGGGCAGTTTGCCCATCAGGCTGGCCATGCCGCCCATGTTGCGCATCTGCTTCAGCTGCTCAAGGAAGTCGTTGAGATCAAAACCGTCGCCGGTTTTCAGCTTCTTAGCCAGTTTCTCAGCCTGATCGCGGTCAACCTTGCTTTCGATATCTTCGATCAGTGACAGCACGTCACCCATGCCGAGGATACGCGAAGCAATACGCTCCGGATAGAACGGCTCAAGTGCATCGGTTTTTTCACCGACACCCATAAATTTAATCGGCTTACCGGTGATATGACGAATCGACAGCGCCGCACCGCCTCGTGCATCACCATCGACTTTGGTCAGGATAACACCGGTCAGCGGTAGCGCTTCATTAAAAGCTTTAGCCGTGTTTGCCGCATCCTGACCGGTCATGGCATCGACCACAAACAGCGTTTCTACCGGATTGATCGCGGCATGAACCTGTTTGATTTCGTCCATCATCGCTTCGTCAACGTGCAGACGACCGGCGGTATCCACCAGCAGTACATCGTAGAACTTCAGGCGAGCTTCACGCAGCGCATTGTTAACGATATCGACCGGCTTCTGGCTGAGATCGGATGGGCAGAAATCCACGCCCACCTGCTGTGCCAGCGTTTCCAGCTGTTTGATTGCCGCCGGACGATAGACGTCGGCAGAAACCACTAAGACTTTCTTTTTGTGCTTCTCACGCAGGAACTTACCCAGCTTAGCGACGCTGGTCGTTTTACCGGCACCCTGCAGACCCGCCATCAGCACCACGGCTGGCGGCTGAGCAGCCAGGTCGAGTGCATTGTTCTCTGCACCCATCGCCGTAACCAGCTCGTTACGAACGATTTTGATAAACTCCTGACCTGGAGTCAGACTTTTATTCACATCATGGCCGACCGCGCTCTCTTTCACACGGTTGATGAAGTCACGCACCACCGGCAGCGCAACGTCAGCCTCAAGCAGCGCCATGCGCACTTCACGCAGGGTCTCTTTGATGTTCTCTTCAGTCAGCCTTCCGCGGCCGCTGATGTTTCGCAGGGTTTGCGACAAACGATCGGTTAAATTATCAAACATGGTCTCTCACTAAAAAAAAGATCGCGAGGCGCCTGATCGGCAGAATGCGGCGGATTATAACACGAAGCCTCAGCGATCTCTGCAATTGCCCCTCAGATCGTTTGGAGCCTGCTTCGGCTGGCGCTATACTGCCTTTTTCCTTATCTGACTGAACCTGAAAGGATCTATGTTCGTTTTCGCGATAGTGGCGCTATTCGCCTACTCCTTAAGTCTTGCCCTGATCATTCCCAGCCTGTTGAAACGTAACGGCGGCTGGCGGCGAATGGCGATGCTCTCTGCCTGTGTGGCGCTGGTGACACACGCGGTGGCCTTGCAGCAACGCATATTTGCTGTTGATAGCGGACAGAATTTAAGCCTGCTCAACATAGGCTCGCTGGTCAGCCTGTTGATTTGCGCCATCATGACCATTGTGGCGTCACGTAACCGTGGCTGGCTGCTGCTGCCGATTGTCTACAGCTTCGCGCTGATCAATCTGGCCTTCGCCACCTTTGTGCCCAATGCCTTCATCACCCATCTGGAAACCACGCCAGGCATGATGATCCATATCGGCCTGTCGCTGTTCGCTTATGCGACGCTGATTATTGCCGCACTCTATGCACTGCAGCTGGCGTGGATCGATTACCAGTTAAAAAACAAGCGTCTGGCGTTCACACAGGATATGCCGCCGCTGCTGACCATTGAACGTAAGATGTTTCACATCACCCAGGTGGGCGTCGTGCTGTTGACGCTGGTGCTCTGCACCGGTCTGTTTTATATGCAGGATCTCTTCAGCGCAGAAAACGTCGATAAAGCCGTGCTCTCTATCATCGCGTGGTTTGTTTATATCGTTTTGCTCTGGGGGCACTATCATGAAGGCTGGCGTGGTCGCCGCGTCGTCTGGTTTAACTGCAGCGGTGCGGTGCTGTTAACCATGGCTTACTTCGGCAGTCGCATCCTGCAGCATCTGCTTGTCCCCACCTCTCGTTAAAAAGGAAGTTCTGCGTTGGAGAATGTTTCAACCACCACGCTGATTATTATTCTCTGCGTCATGGTACTGGTTTCCGCCTGGTTTGCCGGGTCGGAAACCGGAATGATGACGCTTAACCGCTATAAGCTGCGCCATCAGGCCAAAAACGGCAGTCGCCCCGCACGCCGGGTGGAGAAGTTACTGCGTCGCCCCGACCGGTTGCTCAGCCTGGTATTAATCGGCAATAACCTGGTGAATATTCTGGCTTCCGCACTTGCCACCATTGTTGGCATGCGTATTCACGGTGACGAAGGGGTTGCGATCGCAACCGGTATCCTGACCTTTGTGGTGCTGGTATTTGCTGAAGTGCTGCCGAAAACAGTGGCGGCCCTCTATCCCGAACGCGTCGCCTTTCCCAGCAGCCTGCTGCTGGTCCCGCTGCAATACATCATGCTGCCGCTGGTCTGGCTACTGAACACCATTACGCGTCTGCTGATGAGGATGGCGGGTATCCGCGCTGACGGTGCCATTAACTCCGCGCTGAGCAAAGAGGAGTTGCGTACCATCGTCTATGAGTCGCGTAGCCTGATGTCACGCCGTAATCAGGACATGCTGCTCTCCGTGCTCGACCTGGAGAAAGTCAGCGTTGATGACATCATGGTTCCGCGTAACGAGATCGTCGGCATTAATATCAACGATGACTGGAAGTCGGTGGTGCGCCAGTTGAGCCACTCGCCACACGGCCGCATTGTGCTGTTCCGGGACTCGCTGGATGACTGCGTCGGCATGCTGCGGGTGCGCGAAGCCTGGCGCATGATGACGGAGAAAAAAGAGTTCACCAAAGAGACGTTGCTGCGCGCCGCCGATGAGATCTACTACATCCCGGAAGGGACACCGCTGAACACCCAACTGGTGAAGTTCCAGCGCAATAAAGAGAAAGCGGGCGTGGTGGTGGATGAGTATGGCGACATCAAAGGGCTGGTGACGATAGAGGACATTCTGGAGGAGATCGTGGGTGACTTCACCACCTCCATGTCACCGTCACTGGCAGAAGAAGTGATGCCGCAGAATGATGGGTCCGTGCTGATTGAAGGCAGCGCCAGTGTGCGTGAAATTAACAAGGCGTTTAACTGGCAACTACCAGAGCAGGAAGCGCGCACCATCAACGGCATGCTGCTGGAAGCGCTGGAAGAGATCCCTGCCATCGCCACCCGTGTTCAGATCGGCCACTACAACGTCGATATTCTGGACGTGCAGGACAACATGATTAAACAAGTGCGCATCACGCCGAAGACGCCACTGAAAAAATCGGTAGGGTCCTGAAGCGATAAAAAAACGCCGCAATCGACATGATGCGGCGTTTTTTTTAGCAGCAAAGCCCTGACTAGATGTGCAGTTCTTTCAGCTTTTCAGCAGGCAGTTTCAGATCTTCGTTGCGGTTAACGCCGATCTCATGCGCCAGCACATTGCGGGCGATCTGCTGCGCTTCATCCAGTGAGTGCAGCTTGTAGCTGCCGCACTGGTATTCATTCAGCTCAGGGATCTGGTTCTGATCTTTCACTTTCAGAACATCTTCCATCGCCCCTTTCCACGCTTTGGCAACGCGCTGCTCGTCTGGTGTACCAATCAGGCTCATGTAGAAGCCGGTGCGGCAACCCATTGGCGAGATATCGACGATTTCCACACCATCACCATTCAGGTGATCACGCATGAAGCCGGCAAAGAGATGCTCCAGCGTATGAATGCCACGCTCAGTGAGAATATCAATGTTCGGGCGGCAAAAACGCAGGTCAAAAACGGTAATCGTATCGCCATGCGGAGTCTTCATGGTTTTCGCAACGCGAACTGCCGGTGCGCCCATGATGGTGTGATCAACGGTAAAACTGTCCAGTAGTGGCATACGTCACCTCCTGTTCTGAGAATTTTTTTTAAAACGATGAAACTTTTCTGTTCGCCCAACGTCTGAATATATGAAAGACGCGCATTTGTTATCATCATCCCTGACAACAGAGATGTTAATTTGGCCACATTGATGTGGCCTTTTTCTTTTCTACCCTTCCCGGCTCGCCAGATACGCTTCAAAATCCAGCTTATCATTCGCTTCCAGCTGCTGCTGTGCAGCAACAGACGCCTGCGCCTGACGCGTGAAATCTTCTTCTGTCAGCACTTCCAGCGGCTCTTCGCAGAGCAGATGGCGATACTGTTCAGCCAGCGCTACGCCGGTTCCGGTTACACCATTGTCCTTCATTGCCTGAAGGATGCGCGCCGAGTAGGTTAGCTCAGGATCGTCGAACGATGCTACCAGTTGATCGCAAACCTGCTGATATTCCGTGCTGTCCTGATTATGACTGTCTAACACTTCAGCAACCCGACGCAGATCGGCAAACAAGGTTTTGCCCACTTCAACCAGCGAATGTTCCGCTTCTCCGCAGCCTACGGCAATTTTCTGGTCCGGTTTACGCCCTTCCAGCACAACCCGGTTCCAGTTTATACGGGTGCATTGCAACTCATCTGCACTCATTTCCGGCGCATCGGCCAGGGTACACCAGATCAGGAACAGGTCGAGGAAGCGAACCTGATTCTCATCTACGCCGATCGCAGAGAACGGGTTGATATCCAGCGAACGCACTTCAATGTACTCAATACCACCACGCAGCAGCGCATCAGAAGGCGCTTCACCCGAGCGTGTCACACGCTTAGGCCGGATTGGCGCATAGAGCTCGTTTTCAATCTGCAGCACGTTGGTGTTGAGCTGCAGCCAGTTACCGTCGGCATCTTTAGTGCCCATCGCTGCATACTCTTCTGACGGTGTCTTAATCGCTTTCTTCAGCGCGGTGACATAGCCTTCCAGTGAGTTAAACGTGATGCCCAGAGAGCTCTGCGATTTATTGGTGTAGCCTAAATCGCTCAGACGCAGTGAGGTGGCATACGGCAGCCACATCGTGTCTTTGTCGTTGGTTTCGAACGGCAGCGCGCTCTCACGGCCCTGCAGGAAGCTGGAGCTGATAGCAGGCGATGCGCCAAACAGATAGGGGATGACCCAGCCGAAGCGATAATAGTTGCGGATCAGCCGCAGATAGCCCGCCGAGATCGTCTCTTTTCCGCTTTCCTTATCTTTCACGTCAGCCCACTCCTGCCAGAATGAGAGTGGCAGTGAGAAGTTATAGTGAATGCCGGAGATGGTCTGCATCAACGCGCCGTAGCGGTTTTTCAGCCCTTCGCGGTAGAGCGTCTTCATCTGACCAATATTGGACGTGCCATATTGCGCCAGCTCAATATTGTCCGCATCGTCAATCACGCACGGCATACTAAACGGCCACATGCGTTCATCACCCAGTTCACGGGCAACGTGACGATGAATATCGCGCAGGAATGCCAGCATATGATCAATGCTGTGATCCACTGGCGTAATAAATTCCAGCAACGTTTCGGCAAAGTCAGTGGTGATCCAGTCATGTTTCAGCGCCGACCCCAGAGATTCCGGGTGGCCGCTTTTTGCCAGCTCGCCATTTGCCTGTACACGCAGCGTTTCACGCTCGATGCCACGGCCAATACCTTTAAGGGCATTGGGATGCGCTTCCAGCCAGGAGAGCGCTTTAGATACGTCCGGGATCACATTACCCCCCCGCTGTGATAATAATTTATTTTTGTTCAGCATAATGTTAACCGTAGCCTCGAATCTGTGCGAATCAATGCCACCATTGCATACCCAGTAATGTGGCAGTCGCGATAACGATATAACGCAGTGTTTTGCCGACAGCGAGAAACAGCATCGCGGGTAGCCAGGCGAAACGTAACCAGCCTGCCAGAACGCAGAGCAGATCACCTATCACTGGCAGCCAGCTGAATAACAGTGCTGCAGGTCCCAGTCGGTGCAACCACGTCATTGCTGTGTCATGCCATCGCCCCTGACGTTTTAACGGCAGCAAGCGACCAATAAGAATGTTGGTTAAGCCGCCCAAGGTGTTTCCCAGTGATGCGGCCAAAAGCAACCCGTAAACTGATGTCTTTTTTGCTATCAATAGTGCTATCAGCAGTGCTTCAGAACTTCCCGGCAGGAGCGTTGCACTTAAAAAGCTGCTGCCGAACATCGAGGCATAGGTAAGAACGTCACTCACAGTAAGCGGACATCCACCACAGCCATACCTGCCGCCTTCGCTGCCTGAATACCAAAATCCGCATCCTCAAACACCACACAACGTGCCGGCGTCACACCCATCAGCTCAGCGCAGCGTAAGAAGGTTTCAGGCTCAGGTTTATGACCCTGTACGTCGTCAGCACCGACGACGGCCGAAAAGAGCTCACGTACGCCCAGCTGCGTCAGTAACGCCTCTGCCATGCTGTGTTCGCTTCCGGTACCGACCGCCATCGGACGCCGCCCGTGATACGCTTTCACCACCTCCATTAAAGGCAGTGGCTTCACGTTTTCCAGCAGCATCGCTTTCACGGCAGCGGTTTTTTCTGCGGCAAGAAGATGAGGGTCGAGTGACGACTGATTGGATTCAATGATGAACTGCGACAGCCGCCAGGTTGGTGCGCCATTGAAGTCGATAATACGTGCTTCATCCAGCGTTAATCCATAACGCGTCAGTACCTGACGCCACGCTTTTCGATGTGTCGGCTCAGTATCCAGAATCGTGCCGTCCATATCGAAAATCAGGGCGTCATATTGATCGTACATTGTCACTCCGGACATTCATCAAATGAGACATTACTTTAGCCTAATGTGGACAGGTTGTCGCCAGGGGGGATGAACAGCAAATGCTTTGAAAGCATTAACAATTTTTGTTTTCAGATAAAGGTGATCGTGCACGACCAGCGATAAACGTACGAAATTCCAGCGTTTTTTTAACATTCTTCTGGCAGACAAGCGGCGGCGGACGGGCATGGGCAGCAAAACAGAAGGCGTTGATGCGGGAAACAGGCGTTTCGGATCGCTTAAGTCAGGATGATGAATCAATGGGGCAGATTAAACAGGAAAAGAGTGCGTGTGAAGCCAGAGGGAAACTGCAGAGGTTTTTCAGGATACTCACTCAGCGTTTGCTGTACGGGCGGTTACGGAAGTAATGCTATCGTGTTTAGTGAGGTCTTAGCGATCATCGCGCAATGATACTTTGAGGGATTTTGAGGCTAAAGAAGAAGATGGTGCATCCAGGAGGATGACTCAGCTTGCGCTTCGCCCTGCGGGCCGTTGCTGATGCAACGTTATCCCCCTTCGTGCGGCCGGAACGCTTATTGCGTCATGTCACACTGAGGAACTGCCAACATTCGAGAAGATGGTGCATCCAGGAGGATTCGAAC
>NZ_JBLWNV010000018.1:20603-94909 GCF_048452805.1 Pantoea sp. K16
CTCCGACCGCTCGGTTCGTAGCCGAGTACTCTATCCAGCTGAGCTATGGATGCATTGGGGTCTGTCTTTTGGGGTCTATCTTTTGAGGTACAACTTTTTATGGACTTACAGAAACCAACCTGAGGATGTTACAAAGAATGGTGCATCCAGGAGGATTACTCAGCTTGCGCTTCGCCCTATGGGCCGTTGCTGATGCAACGTTATCCTCCTTAGTGCGGCCTGAACGATAATCACGTCATGACACACTGAGGCACTGTCCATATTCGGGAAGAATATGGTGCATCCAGGAGGATTCGAACCTCCGACCGCTCGGTTCGTAGCCGAGTACTCTATCCAGCTGAGCTATGGATGCATCGAAAATGGCGGTGAGGGAGGGATTCGAACCCTCGATACAGCTTTTGACCGTATACTCCCTTAGCAGGGGAGCGCCTTCAGCCTCTCGGCCACCTCACCTTACGCTTTCTTTCGAACTGTGCGTCTGAACGTTGTTTCTGCTCATCGGCACTGCGTGGCGCACATATTACTTTCCCGGACTTTTAAGTCAAACAATTTTTCCGAAACTTTGTTTGATTGAGCAAATCACACACAATTGGGACAAAATGGCGACAAAAAGAGTGAATTATCAACAATGAAAGATGATGGCGTTAACAAAACAGAGGAGGAACAGGTAGAAAGAAAAGGCAGGATTTTTACAGAAAGCGGTAGCGCCTCGCACAGGTGCGAGACGCTGAATCCGTTAAACGCTGGTTTGTTGCGTTTTTTCAGCCTGGATGCGTTGATAGATCTCTTCGCGATGCACAGACACTTCTTTCGGCGCGTTAACACCGATACGAACCTGGTTACCCTTAACACCCAGCACCGTTACAGTTACCTCATCACCGATCATGAGGGTTTCACCAACTCGACGAGTTAGAATAAGCATTCTTTGCTCCTTGAAAGATTAAAAGAGTCGGGCTTGTACAGGCTCCCGGCATTATCCATCATTTAACGCTGCACAATGTGTATGAGAAATACACCAATGCACATCGATGCGCCAATACATTCTGCTGATAGTTAGTTTAGCCGAAATACACTACATCAACCTGACTTTGTCATTTGCTGCTTTAGCATCGTATTAAAAAGCGCCGGAACAACCGTTCTGACGCTTTTTACGATGCCTTGTTTTAATTCACTTACAGACGGCTGCTGACCCAGTCCTCAACCCCTGCTAATGCGCCTTTCAGAGCACCCGCATCGTTACCACCAGCTTGTGCCATATCAGGACGGCCACCGCCCTTCCCGCCAACCTGCTGAGCCAGACCGGCAATCAACTCACCCGCTTTAACACGGTCAGTCAGATCTTTGGTCACACCCGCAATCAGCGACACCTTACCTTCAGTAACCGTTGCCAGCACAATAATCGCCGAACCCAGCTGATTCTTAAGATCATCAACCATGGTACGCAACATTTTAGGTTCAACATTGTTGAGCTCACTGACCAGCAGTTTCACTCCCTTAATGTCGATAGCATTGCTGCTCAGTGAAGCGCTCTCCTGCGCGGCTTGCTGATCGCGCAGTTGCTGCAACTCTTTCTCCAGAGCCCGTACATGATCGACCAGACCACGCACTTTCTCATTCAGGTTGCTGCTGTTCGCTTTTACCAGCTGCGCAAGATCCTGCAGCTGGCTGCTCTGCGCATTGACCTGCGCCAGCGCGCCTTCACCCGTAATCGCTTCGATACGACGAATACCGGCTGCGGTACCTGACTCCGCCTGAATACGGAACAGCCCGATGTCACCCGTGCGCGCAGCATGGGTACCACCACACAGCTCAACAGAGAAATCACCCATGGTCAGAACGCGCACGCGCTGATCATATTTCTCGCCAAACAGTGCCATTGCCCCTTTAGACTTCGCCGCATCCAGATCCATCACTTCGGTTTCAACCGGCAGGTTGCGACGAATTTGCGCATTGACGATATCTTCGACCTGACGAATCTCCTGAGGTTTCATCGCTTCGAAATGCGAGAAATCGAAACGCAGGTACTTGTCGTTAACCAGCGAGCCTTTCTGCGCCACATGCTCACCTAAAACCTGACGCAAGGCGGCATGCAGTAAGTGAGTAGCAGAGTGGTTAAGACGGATGCGCGCACGGCGTGCCGCATCAACCTGTGCCTCAAGGCGATCACCGATACGCAACTGCCCTGCGGTCAGCTTACCGACATGACCGATTGCCTGACCATATTTTTGTGTATCCTGGACGCTAAATTCAGCATTCTTCCCTTTCAGCAGACCGGTATCGCCTACCTGGCCACCCGATTCGCCATAGAATGGCGTTTCATCCAGCACGACCACAGCATCCTGACCCGCGGTCACTTCATCAACCGCCTCGCCTGCAACATAGAGCGCTTTCACCGTGGCAGCTAAATCGAGCTGGTCGTAGCCTTTGAAGGATGAGGCGGCATCAATACGAATAACGTTGCTGTAGTCAGCGCCGAAGCCACTCGCTTCACGTGCGCGCTGACGCTGCTGCTCCATCGCCCGCTCAAAGCCAGCTTCGTCGATCTTCAGATTGCGTTCGCGACAGACGTCAGCCGTTAAATCTGCCGGGAAACCAAAGGTATCGTAGAGACGGAAGACGATTTCGCCATCCAGCGTGTCGCCCTGCAGTTTTTCCAGCTCTTCGTCCAGCAGCGCCAGTCCGCGCTCCAGGGTTCTGGCAAACTGATCTTCTTCGCTTTTCAGCACCTGCTCAACCTGAGCCTGCTGGCGCTGTAACTCTTCGCCTGCGGCACCCATGACCTCAACCAGTGGCGCAACCAGCTTATAGAAGAAGGCCTCTTTAGCGCCCAGCATGTTGCCATGACGCACGGCACGACGAATGATACGACGCAGCACGTAGCCACGGTTCTCATTAGACGGGATGACGCCATCGGCAATCAGGAAAGCACAGGAGCGAATGTGGTCGGCAATGACACGCAGCGATTTGTTACTGAGGTCAGTGGCACCGGTAACCTGCGCCACGGCCTGAATCAGTTTCTGGAACAGGTCGATTTCATAGTTGGAGTTGACGTGTTGCAGAACGGCAGAAATACGCTCAAGGCCCATTCCGGTATCAACCGACGGTTTTGGCAGCGGCAGCATGGTGCCATCAGCCTGACGGTTGAACTGCATAAAGACGATGTTCCAGATCTCAATGTAACGGTCACCATCTTCTTCCGGGCTGCCCGGCGGGCCACCCCAGATGTGATCGCCATGATCGTAGAAAATCTCGCTGCACGGACCACAAGGACCGGTATCGCCCATCTGCCAGAAGTTATCTGACGCATACGCGCTGCCCTTGTTGTCGCCAATGCGAATAATGCGTTCACGTGGCACACCGATTTCGTTCGCCCAGATATCAAAGGCTTCATCGTCGGTTTCATAGATCGTCACCCACAGACGCTCTTTTGGCAGGCTGAACCACTGCTCGCTCGTCAGCAGTTCCCAGGCAAAACCAATCGCCTCTCTCTTAAAATAGTCACCAAAGCTGAAGTTACCCAGCATTTCAAAGAAGGTGTGGTGACGTGCGGTGTAACCGACGTTTTCAAGATCGTTGTGTTTGCCGCCTGCGCGTACGCAGCGCTGTGACGTGGTCGCACGTGTGTAGTCACGTTTGTCCTGACCGAGGAACACATCTTTAAACTGGTTCATCCCGGCGTTAGTAAACAACAACGTTGGATCGTTATTCGGTACGAGGGAGCTGCTGGTTACAACCTCATGTCCCTTGCTATGAAAAAAGTCGAGAAACGCTTGACGGATCTCAGCAGTGCTCTTGCTCATATATATCCTGGAATCACGCTAACGAACGTTCCCTCTGATCGGCGCGACCACATTCTGGTGGTGCCTGATTAGCGGAACAAAAAGTGGGAATAAGATAAATTTTCTTCAGTGGGAAGTAAAATTACATCGGCTTTTAGTCATCAAAATTTCTGAAAATGGACTGGATATCTTCGCTCATAAAACCCTTTGACTGCAGATAGCGTAGTACTTTCGCTTTCTCTTTCCACTCTGTGGGCAGCGGGTGTCCGAATTTTCGTTCAGCCAGCTGAGCCGCGCACGCCGCCCAGTCTACCTCTGTCTCTTCCATTGCAAGATCAATGGCTTCACGGTCGATGCCTTTCTGGCCCAGTTCAAGGCGCACGCGCTGCGATCCAAAGCCTTTACGGCTCCGGCTCTGAATAAATCGTTCGGTGAAACGCTCGTCGTTTAACCAGCCGCTTTCCTGACACCAGTTAAGAACCTGTTCCAGCAACGCTTCGGTAACAATTTCGGGCTCTTTTTTCTGCGCCCACGCAGCACGCTGCGCTGATTGTTGCAGTTTACGCGCTAACTCTGCACGGCTGTGATCGCGCTGACCCAGAATACGCATCGCACGGTCAAGCAGACGAGAGTAAGAGACGACATTAGGTTGGGGCTGAGAGGGTTCAGTCATACTGCGCACCTTGTACAAACAGAGGGAGATTATGGCGACAGAACAGGACAGAGGGAAGGCAAGAAAGGCAATAGAGGGGGATAAAACTACGGGAGAGGCTTTCGCCCCTCCCGCATCAGAGATTAGAAGTCTTCGTTCGCTTCAGCCGCGTCTTCTTTCTCAGCAGCCTTGTCGGCTGCTGCGAGTTTTTCATCCGCGCCGTTGAGCAACATCTCACGTAACTTCAGATCAATCTCGTTTGCCACAGCAGCATTCTCTTTCAGGAAGTTGCCGGCATTCGATTTACCCTGACCAATCTTGTCGCCATTGTAGCTGTACCATGCACCCGCTTTTTCAATCAGCTTGTGCTTCACGCCCAGGTCGACCAGCTCACCAAAGGTATTGATACCTTCGCCGTACATGATCTGGAACTCAGCCTGTTTGAATGGCGCGGCGATTTTGTTTTTCACCACTTTAACGCGGGTCTCACTGCCGACCACGTTATCGCCCTCTTTGATTGCACCGATACGGCGGATATCAAGACGGACAGAGGCGTAGAACTTCAGCGCGTTACCACCAGTGGTGGTTTCCGGGTTACCAAACATCACACCAATTTTCATACGGATCTGGTTGATGAAAATCAGCAGGGTATTGGACTGCTTCAGGTTACCGGCCAGTTTACGCATCGCCTGGCTCATCATACGTGCCGCGAGGCCCATGTGTGAGTCACCGATTTCACCTTCGATTTCCGCTTTAGGCGTCAGCGCCGCGACGGAGTCGACGATGATCACGTCAACGGCACCAGAGCGCGCCAGCGCATCACAGATTTCCAGCGCCTGCTCACCAGTGTCTGGCTGAGAGCAGAGCAGGTTATCAATGTCTACGCCGAGTTTCTTGGCGTAAACCGGATCAAGCGCATGTTCTGCATCGATAAAGGCACAGGTTTTACCTTTACGCTGTGCAGATGCGATAACCTGCAAAGTCAGCGTGGTTTTACCTGAAGACTCAGGTCCATAGATCTCAACGATACGGCCCATTGGCAGACCGCCTGCGCCTAATGCGATATCCAGCGACAGCGAGCCGGTAGAGATAGTTTCCACATCCATTGAGCGGTCTTCACCCAAGCGCATGATGGAGCCTTTACCAAATTGCTTCTCAATCTGGCCAAGCGCGGCAGCTAAAGCCTTCTGTTTGTTTTCATCAATCGCCATTTCAACTCCTAATCAAGCCGGGTAAACACGCACTCAGGGTGCCTGTACTCTTTCTGTTGCCGACAATTATACTGTATAGTCATACAGTATCAAGTTTAATTTGTCAGAAATTCGCCATACAGTTTCTGCAGGGCCCATGCCACCGACTGGCGGCGTACGGCATCACGATCGCCGCTAAAATGCTGCTGAAAAGTCAATACGTTATCCTGCGGCCCGGCAAAGCCAAACCACACCGTGCCCACCGGTTTTTCTTCACTGCCGCCATCCGGACCGGCAATACCGCTGACGGAGACCGCGTAGTCAGCATGGGCCGCCCTGCGGGCACCCAGCGCCATCTCCCGCACCACCACATCACTTACCGCACCATACTGCAACAGCGAAGCAGCCTGAACACTGACCATCTGCTGTTTGGCCTGGTTACTGTAGGTCACAAAACCGCGTTCGAACCAGGCGGAGCTGCCGCTGATATCGGTAAAGACTTTGGCAATCCATCCCCCCGTGCAGGATTCCGCACAGGTTACGGTGGCATTGCGCTGCTTCAGCTTCTCACCTATCTGCGCACTAAGCGCCTGCAATTGCTGATCATCCATTGCGATTCTCCCTTTGGCTGTGGGTTGAAGGTGGTGCAGAAAAACCGCTTTTTCAAGGTCACTCACCATTATTACGCTGTTTTTGCGGCCAGCTTTCCACTGCGCTTACCGGTTTTTCACCGCAACCATAAAAAGACGCGGGAAGGCGAGCAACACCTGACCATCGGCCTGAGCCGGATAAGCCGCGAGCAAACGCTGATGATAATCGGTCAGAAACGCCGTCTGTTCGGTCTCATCCAGCGTTGCCAGGAAAGGCCGTAAACCGGTCGCCTGCAGCCAGCTGATAATCGCCTGCGCATCGGCCATCACGTGATAATAGGTGGTACGCCAGATATCCACCTCACAGCCGGCCTGCGTCAGCAGATCGTAATACTCGCCCGTGGAAAGCAGCTGTGTACGTTCAGCGGCATCGGCATTGATGCGTGAACGCCAGCGATCTGTTGCCGCCACCTCGCGCATCAGCCGGTGCGACGGCTCATTGAGGTTATCAGGCATCTGGATCGCTAACACGCCACCGGGCGCCAGCTGGCTGACCAGATGGGGAAACAGCGTTGCGTGATTATCCAGCCATTGCAGAGACGCATTGGCGTAGACCACCTGCTGCGGCACATCGGCCTGCCAGTTGCGGATGTCCGCCTGGATAAAACGACAGTGCGGCAGGCGTTCAGCGGCCTGAGTTAACATCGTGGCGGAACTGTCCAGCCCGGTAATCTGCGCCAGTGGCCAGGCATCGGCGAGCAGCTCGGTGCTGTTACCGGGCCCGCATCCCAGATCGGTCACCTGCTCAACCTGTTCCAGGCTGAGGCGCGCCAGAAGTTCGCGGGCTGGACGGGTTCGTTCTGCTTCAAACTTACGGTACAGCACAGGATCCCACTCTTTCATCATGACCTCTCGCTCAGTTATCAGATGCATCCGCTTACTGAGACGGATGAAAGAGGAAAAAGTGCGACCCGTTGCTCACTTTTGAATCATGCGCTGGCAGAGACCGGCCGGAGTCATTAAGTTAAAACGCTGTTTCATTTTTTTAACATCCGATTCAGGAGTCATTTATGAGTGAAAAATCGCCCTTTGCCGGTGTCTGGTGCCCTTCAGTCACCCCGTTTAATGCGCAGGGTGCGGTCGATATTGATGCGCTCGGGCGACATTTCTCCCGCCTCAATGACTCCGGTATCGATACCTTACTGGTGATGGGCAGCATTGGCGAGTTCGCCTCACTGACGCAGCAGGAACGCTTACAACTGATTCAGGAAGCCAGACCCTTGTCATCGCTGAAGATGGTCGCGAACGTCTCGGCAACCTGCATTCCTGACATGCTGGAGCTGGCTGAAGCCGCCTGGAAAAATGATTTTGACGCGGTGATGGTGCTGCCACCCTACTATTATGGCCAGACGCAAAACCAGCTGATGCACTACTTCGAAGCACTGGACGCCCAGCTGGGTGGTAAATGGTTTGCCTACAACTTTCCGGCCCGCACCGGCTGCGATCTGACGCCCGCGCTGATTGCCGCCCTGGCGGCAAAGCTGCCCAACTTCGCCGGCATTAAAGATACGGTGGATTGCCTGTCGCATAACCGGATGATGATTGAAGAGACCCGCAAGGTGCGTAGCGATTTCGCCGTACTGTCGGGGTATGACGAGTACCTGCTCCCGAACCTGCTGGCGGGCGGTGCCGGTATAATTTCAGGACTGAATAATATTGTACCGGAGTACTTTGCGCAGATGATGACGGCATGGCGAAGTGGCAATCTGCCGGAGCTGACGCGCCTGCAGCAGCAGATCGGCCGTCTGATGGCGATTTACAGTATTGGAGATGATTTCGTAACGACAATTAAAACGGCCGTGGCACGGCGCTATGACTCGATGAGCAGCGGCTCACGAAACTACGGTGGCACGCTGAATGCGGAACAGTGTGCCGCAATTGATAAGCTGTTCAGCTAAGCAGGAAAGCGGGCGCATCCCTGCGCCCCTGATCTCAGTTCTTTTTCACAAACTCAGATTTTAATTTCATCGGGCCAAAACCGTCGATTTTACAATCGATGTTGTGGTCCCCTTCAACCAGACGAATGCTTTTCACTTTAGTGCCGATCTTCAGCGATGAAGAACTGCCCTTCACCTTGAGATCTTTGATCACCGTGACGCTGTCGCCATCTGCCAGCAGATTGCCGTTGGCATCACGCACTTCCAGTGATGCGTTGCTGCTGTCACCTTCTCCCTCGGTCCAGATGTGACCGCAGGAGGGGCAGTTAAGGTTATCGCCATCTTGCCAGGTGTAATCGGCGTGACAAGCCGGGCAGGCAGGTAAAGACATAATGACTCCAGAAATATCAGTGGCTGTGTGGCCTGAAAAAGGGCGTCATCATATAACCTTACAGTTAACAAGGATAGCCTTTATAACAGGCCGCCCTGGCGCGCCTTGCTCACCGCCTCACCCAGCTGCCACACCGCCATCGCATAATGGGTACTGTGGTTGTAGCGGGTAATGACATAGAAATTGGGTAAGCCGTACCAGTACTGGTAGCTGGTGCCCAAATCCAGGCGTAGCAGACTGACCTGATCGTTACCGTTCAGCGAGCCCTGTGGGGACAATCCTGACGCCGCCAGCATGCTCACGCTGTAACGGGTTTTGAAGCCATCTTCCAGCATCGGTGCCTGACCGCTGGCCGGAACAGCCACGTTTTCGCCGCTGCGCCAGCCATGCTTCTGGAAATAGTGCGCCACGCTGCCGATAGCATCCACCGGATCCCACAGGTTTGCATGACCGTCGCCGTTGAAATCAACCGCATAATCATTGTAAGAGGAGGGCATAAACTGACCATAGCCCATCGCCCCGGCAAAGGAGCCTTTCAGCGCCAGCGGGTCATCCTGCTCTTTGCGCGACATCAACAGAAAGGTTTCCAGCTCGCTGCTGAAGTACTCTGCGCGGCGCGGATAGTTAAAGGATAAGGTCGCAAGCGCATCCAGAATCCGCGTTTTCCCCATCACGCGACCCCAGCGGGTTTCTACGCCAATGATGCCCACAATAATTTCTGGCGGCACGCCATAAACCTGCTGCGCGCGTTGCAGGGCATCCTGATACTGATTCCAGAACGCCACCCCATTTTGCACGTTATCGGGCGTAATGAACTTGTTGCGATAGCGGATCCAGGCGCCATTAGGTCCTGGCGCTGGCGTATAGCTTGGTGCCTGACGATCCATCAGTCGCAGCACATAATCCAGTCGTTTGGCCTGACCGATGATGTTGTGCAGTTGCTGACGGTCAAAGTCATGCTTCTCCACCATCTTATCGATAAATTGCTCTGCTGCCGGGTTACCGGCAAAGTCGCCAAACATCGCCTGTCCGCTGTGCGACGGCTGCAGTAAAAAACCGCCCTGTGGCGCAGCCAGCATCTTCTGCTGGGACGGGACTTCAGGTTTGCTGCTGCAGGAGGCCAGAAGCGGGATGAACGCAAGGAAGGCTAACTTGAGGCGCATCGGTTATCCATAAACGAGGGGTAATTTCAGATGCGGTAATAGTAGACGTTCAGCGCAATGACATACAGGGCAAAATCTTAAAAAAACGTCAAGGCAGCCGTGGGCTAAAATGGCTGCGGGGCTCTCTCTGCCCCGCAGCCATCATGCGCTTAGCGGCGGTTTCTCACCAGCTGATAGCGACGGGTCAGATACTCAACCGGCGCGCTCCAGATGTGCACCAGCCGGCAGAACGGGAACAGCAGGAACAGCGTCATTCCCAGCACCATGTGCACGCGGTAGATAAACGCCACGCCGTCGAGATGCTGCGAAGCGCCACCGTGGAAGGTCACCACCGCCTGCGCCCAGCCCACCAGCTTCATCATTTCACTGCCGTCCATATGCTGGGCGGAGAAGGGAATGGTCAGCAGGCCCAGCGTCGCCTGAGCCACCAGCAGGGTCATGATCAGAATATCACCGACGCTACTGGTCGCCCGCACCCGTGGATTGGTCAGACGGCGCTTCAGCAGCAGTCCACCGCCCACCAGTGTCATCGCCCCGAACAGGCCACCGGCAATCATCGCCAGTTTCTGCTTCACGTCGATCGGCAGGAAGGATTCATACATCCAGTGCGGCGTCAGCATCCCGACGATATGACCGAAGAAAATACCGATGATGCCGATGTGAAACAGGTTGGAGGCGAGACGCATCCCTTTTTTGTCCAGCATCTGACTGGAACCGGCACGCCAGCTGTACTGCCCGTAGTCATAGCGCAGCCAGCTTCCCACCAGGAAGACCGTTCCGGCGAGATAGGGGTAAATATCGAAGAAGAAAGTGTTAATAAAATTCATGCTGATTCTCCTGTGGTACGCGCCGTCGCCGCGGCGATGTCCAGATACTGCGGCGCGACCGCATCGGCGAAGCGACGCTGATGCATCGCCTGCTGCGCCGAGGCGCAGCCCTGTTCGCCGAGAAATTTAATCTGCTCCTCTTCCCAGACAGCATCCAGTGCTGCCGGCGTATCGTCGCGCGCTTCCTGCGCCACCTGTGGCTTGAGGGCCGCAGGATCAACCGCGCTACCGGACAGCGTCAGTAACACTGTGAAGAGATCGGCGTAGGGGCTCTGACGCTCTTCAAGCCGCGCCGCCAGCAAGGCCAGGATAGGCACGATGTCGTCCAGTCCCTGACGCGCGGCCTCATCGCTTTTACAGGCGAGATACTCCAGGTAGAGCGGCAGGAAATCGGGCAGCTCTTTGCTGTCCAGCTCCAGACCATCGGCACGATACTGTTCCAGCAGATCAACCATCGCCTGACCGCGATCGCGTGACTCACCGTGCACGTGTTCAAACAGCAGCAGCGAGGTGGCGCGGCCACGATCAAACAGTTCGCAGTAGTCAGCCTGCACGTCGAGCAGTGGCCGGGCACAGAGCTGATTGATAAACCGCACCAGCCGTGCGCTCTGCTGCAGGTTGAGTTCAGTGGCGTCATCCAGCGCCGCGATCAGGTCGGAAGAGTGGGTAAACAGCGCCTCGTCCGGGTAGTCCAGCAGCCGCGAAAGAATCCGTAACGTCATCATGAGGCATCCTCCGGACGAATGGTTTTCTTACTGACGTCGATGGCATCAATACGGCGGCTGTTGAACAGGTTGAATTTGCTGTCGCTGCCGTGACAGCCATCGCCAAAGCTAAAGCCGCAGCCTTTGCTTTCCGGGAAGGCTTCACGTGCCAGTTCGCGATGGCTGGAAGGCACCACAAAGCGATCTTCATAGTTCGCGATCGCCAGATAGCGGTACATCTCCTGCGCCTGCGCTTCGGTCAGGCCGACCTGCTCCAGCGCCCGGATATCATGCTCACCGTCCACGCTTTCTGCGCGTTTGTAATGACGCATTGCCAGCATTCGCTTCAGTGCCAGCAGCACCGGTGCGGTGTCGCCTGCGGTCAGCAGGTTCGCCAGATACTCAACCGGAATGCGCAGGCTTTCCACATCCGGCAGCACGCCGGTGTGCGCCAGCGCCCCGCCATCCACCGCCGACTGAATCGGTGACAGTGGTGGCACATACCAGACCATCGGCAGCGTGCGGTATTCAGGGTGAAGTGGCAGCGCCAGCTTCCACTCCATCGCCATTTTATAGACCGGTGAACGCTGTGCTGCATCGATCACGCTCTGCGCAACGCCATCTTTCAGCGCCTGCGCAATCACCGCCGGATCGTTGGGATCAAGGAAGATATCCAGCTGGCTCTGATAGAGATCTTTCTCGTTTTCCGCTGCGGCCGCCTGTTCAATGCGGTCAGCGTCATAGAGCAACACGCCGAGATAGCGGATACGGCCGACACAGGTTTCTGAACAGACGGTGGGCTGGCCCGCTTCAATGCGCGGATAACAGAAAATGCATTTTTCTGATTTGCCGCTTTTCCAGTTGAAGTAGATCTTCTTGTACGGACAGCCGGTGAGGCACATCCGCCAGCCGCGACATTTATCCTGGTCGATCAGTACGATGCCATCTTCGCCGCGTTTGTAGATCGCGCCGCTTGGGCAGGTCGCCACACACGCCGGGTTGAGGCAGTGCTCACACAGGCGCGGCAGGTACATCATGAAGGTGTGCTCAAACTGACCGTAAATCTCCTTCTGGATGTTATCGAAGTTCTTATCCTGCGAACGTTTGGCAAACTCGCCGCCGAGGATCTCTTCCCAGTTCGGGCCGTTTTCGATCTTTTTCATCCGCTGACCGGTGATCAGCGAGCGCGGACGCGCAATCGGCTGATGCTTACCGGCGGGCGCATTGTGCAGATGCTGATAATCAAAATCGAACGGTTCGTAGTAATCATCCAGCGCGGGCACATCCGGGTTGGCGAAGATCTTCGACAGCAGACCGATGCGACTCCCCATGCGCGGCTCCAGCTTACCGTTGATCTTACGGATCCAGCCGCCCTTCCACTTCTGCTGATCTTCCCAGGCGTGCGGATAGCCGACACCAGGCTTGCTTTCGACGTTGTTAAACCAGGCGTACTCCATGCCCTCGCGGCTGGTCCAGACGTTTTTACAGGTCACCGAGCAGGTGTGGCAGCCGATACATTTGTCGAGGTTCAGCACCATGCCGACCTGTGAACGAATTTTCATGGTTTTACCTCCTGCTGGCTGCCCTGGCAGGCATCGTTGCCTTCCCCATCTAACCAGTTAACGTTGTTCATTTTTCTCACTACCACGAACTCATCGCGGTTCGAGCCGACGGTGCCGTAGTAGTTAAAGCCCCAGGAGAGCTGCGCATAACCGCCGATCATATGGGTCGGTTTCGGGCAGGTCCGCGTCACCGAGTTATGGATCCCGCCGCGCTGGCTGGTGATCTCCGAGCCAGGGATATTCACGATACGTTCCTGCGCGTGGTACATCATGGTCATACCCGCCGGGATGCGCTGACTCACTACTGCACGTGCGGTCAGCGCACCGTTGGCATTGAACGCCTCGATCCAGTCGTTATCCACGATACCCAGCTCACGAGCGTCATCTTCACTCATCCAGACAATCGGTCCGCCGCGCGACAGTGTCAGCATCAGCAGGTTATCGCTGTAGGTGGAGTGAATGCCCCACTTCTGGTGTGGCGTCAGGAAGTTCAACGCCTTCTCCGGGTTACCGTTGGGTTTGCTGTTCAGCAACGGCTTCGCCGCGCGGGTATCGATTGGCGGACGATAGACCATCAGGCTCTCACCGAAGGCGCGCATCCACTCATGATCCTGATAGAGCTGCTGACGGCCGCTCAGGGTTCGCCACGGGATCAGCTCATGAACGTTGGTGTAGCAGGCGTTGTAAGAGACATGTTCATCTTCCAGCCCTGACCAGGTCGGGCTGGAGATAATTTTGCGCGGCTGCGCCTGGATATCGCGGAAGCGAATCTTCTCATCTTCTTTATTGAGCGCCAGGTGGGTGTGGTCACGACCGGTAATCACGCCAAGTGCCTGCCAGGCTTTCACCGCCACCTGACCATTGGTTTCCGGTGCCAGCGCCAGGATCACTTCTGCCGCATCGATCGCCGTGTCGATATTCGGCCGCCCCGCTGCCGGGCCATCCGCTTTGACGTAGTTCAGTTGCTTGAGGAAATCGACCTCTTTGCTGGTGTTCCAGCTGATACCTTTGCCGCCGTTACCCAGGGTCTCCAGCAACGGTCCCAGCGAGGTAAAGCGCTCCCAGGTCGCCGGATAGTCGCGCTCCACCACCATAATGTGTGGCGCGGTTTTACCCGGAATCAGATCGCATTCGCCTTTTTTCCAGTCTTTCGCCTCAAAAGGCTGCGCCAGTTCCGCGGGTGAGTCATGCAACACCGGCAGAGTAACGACGTCCGTTTCAACGCCTAAATGACCCGGGCAGAGATCGGAGAAGGCTTTGGCGATGCCTTTGTAGATCTCCCAGTCACTTTTTGAGTCCCAGGCAGGATCGACGGCCGCCGAAAGCGGATGAATAAACGGATGCATATCCGAGGTATTCATATCGTCTTTTTCATACCAGGTCGCCGTTGGCAGCACGACATCGGAGTAGAGACAGGTGCTCGACATGCGGAAGTCGAGTGTGACCACCAGATCCAGTTTGCCTTCGGCACCCTGATCCAGCCACTCCACCTCTTCCGGCTTCACGCGGCCCTGCTGGCCTAAATCTTTGCCCTGAATGCCGTTTTCCGTGCCCAGCAGATACTTCAGCATGTACTCATGCCCTTTACCGGATGAGCCGAGCAGATTGGAGCGCCAGACAAACAGGTTACGCGGGAAGTTCTGCGGATCGTCCGGCTGTTCAGCGGCAAACCGCATGGTGCCCTGCTTCAGGCTTTCCACGGTGTAATCCAGCGGCGACTGACCGGCGGCTTTCGCCTGCGCCGCGATGTGCAGCGGGTTGACGTTAAGCTGCGGCGCTGAAGGCAGCCAGCCCATACGTTCGGAACGGACGTTAAGGTCGATCAGGCTGCCGCTGTAGCGACTTTTATCCGCCAGCGGGGAGAGCAATTCGCTGGTGGCCAGGGTTTCATAGCGCCACTGACTGGAGTGGTTGTAGAAGAAGGAGGTGCTGTTCATCTGGCGTGGCGGACGCTGCCAGTCCAGGCCAAAGGCCAGCGGGGTCCAGCCGGTCTGCGGACGGAGTTTCTCCTGGCCGACATAGTGCGCCCAGCCACCGCCGCTTTGACCGACGCAGCCGCAGAAAATCAGCATGTTCATCAGGCCACGGTAGTTCATGTCCATGTGATACCAGTGGTTCATACCGGCACCGACGATGATCATTGAACGGCCACGGGTTTTCTCAGCGTTTTCGGCAAACTCACGGGCAATGCGGATGATGTTCTGACGGGAGACACCCGTAATCTGCTCCGCCCAGGCCGGGCTGTACGCTTTGATCTCATCGTAGTTTTGCGCGCAGTTGGCATCATCCAGACCGCGATCCAGACCGTAGTTCGCCAGGGTCAGATCGTAGACGCTGGTGACCAGCGCTTCGCTGCCATCGGCCAGTTGCAGGCGTTTCACCGGCAGCTTATGCAGCAGGATTTCGTCCAGCGCAACGCTGTTGAAATGCTCGCTGGTAATGCCACCGAAGTAAGGGAAGCCGACCTCGACCACCTCATCGTGGCTGCCGAGCAGGCTGAGCTGCAGTTCAACTTCCTGATGTGACGCCCCATCACGCTGCTCGAGGTTCCATTTGCCTTTTTCGCCCCAGCGGAAACCGATAGATCCCTGCGGTGCGGTCAGCTCCCCGGTCGCCTCGTTGATCGCGACGGTTTTCCACTCAGGGTTATTCTCCTGACCCAGCCCATCCACCAGATCGCTGGCGCGCAGCTGACGGCCTGCGGCGTAAAAACCGCCCTCACGGGGTTCCAGCAGCACCAGCATCGGCATATCAGTGTAGCGACGCACGTAGTCGCGGAAATAGCCAACTTCGCGATCAAGATGAAACTCTTTCAGCATCACGTGGCCCATCGCCAGCGCCATCGCGCTGTCGGTGCCCTGCTTCGGACTCAGCCACTGGTCACACAGCTTCGCGACCTCAGCATAGTCCGGGGTAATCGCCACGGTTTTCGTCCCTTTATAGCGGACTTCGGTGAAGAAGTGCGCATCCGGGGTGCGGGTCTGCGGCACGTTCGAGCCCCAGGCAATGATGTAGGAGGAGTTGTACCAGTCAGCCGATTCCGGCACGTCGGTCTGCTCGCCCCAGGTCATCGGTGACGCAGGCGGCAGATCGCAGTACCAGTCGTAGAAGCTCAGACAGGTTCCGCCAATCAGTGACAGGTAACGTGCGCCCGCAGCGTAAGAGACCATCGACATCGCCGGAATCGGCGAGAATCCCATAATGCGGTCAGGGCCATAGGTCTTCGCGGTGCAGATGTTCGCGGCAGCGATCATCTCGTTAACTTCCTGCCAGCTGGCGCGGACAAAGCCACCGCGTCCACGCGCCTGCTTGTAGCTTTTCGCTTTCTCCGGATTGCTGATGATGGATGCCCAGGCATCCACCGGATCGCTGTGCTGCGCTTTCGCGTCGCGCCAGAGCTGAATCAGCTTCTTGCGCATCAATGGATATTTCAGGCGGTTAGCGCTGTAGAGATACCACGAGTAGCTGGCACCGCGTGGGCAGCCACGCGGCTCATGGTTTGGCAGATCGGGACGGGTACGCGGATAGTCGGTCTGCTGGGTTTCCCAGGTGACCAGTCCATTTTTGACGTAGATTTTCCAGCTGCATGAGCCGGTACAGTTAACGCCGTGCGTGGAGCGCACGATTTTATCGTGCTGCCAGCGACTGCGATAGCCATCTTCCCAGTCGCGGTTGCTGTTTAACGTCTGGCCATGCTGGCCTGAAAAGGGTTCGGCCAGCTGTTTGAAATAGCGAAACCGATCAAGAAACTTGCTCATCCGGAATACTCCTGAAGGCTTAATGTGACATTGCTGACTCTGCATCTGTCCCGACACAGAAAGTGAAATTGTGCCGGTGCGCCACACCGGCTTTGTCGTTATCAGGCGCGTGCTTTTCGGCCGTAAACCAGCCAGGTCACCGCGATGCAGCAGAGATAAAAGACCAGGAAGATTTTCATCG
Source organism: Pantoea sp. K16 (assembly GCF_048452805.1). Lineage (NCBI taxonomy): Bacteria > Pseudomonadati > Pseudomonadota > Gammaproteobacteria > Enterobacterales > Erwiniaceae > Pantoea > Pantoea sp. K16. Next base: position 37,338 of record NZ_JBLWNV010000018.1, read on the forward strand.
CGCCGGCGGGTGAACCGGTCATCGCGAGCGACAGGCCAAAAGTCTGCGGAATAAAGAAACCGCCCAGCGCGCCAATCGCGGAGATAAAGCCGAGCGCAGCAGAGGTTTCTGTTGCCGCTTCACGCTGTGCCAGCGCATCGTCGCCGCCCTCAGCTTTGATACGTTCCAGCGTCAGCTTACGGAAGATCACCGCAATCATCTGGTAGGTGGAGCCGCTGCCCAGCCCGGACGTCAGGAACAGGCCCATAAACACGGCGAAGAAGGCAACGAACGAGCCATCATGTCCGGCACCCGGCAGGGTGAGGAACAGCAGCGCAGCAAACAGCGCCATCAGCACGTAGTTGACAAGCGTGACGCGGGTACCGCCGAAGCGGTCAGAAATGATGCCGCCTGCTGAACGGGCCAGCGCGCCAATAAAGGGGCCGAAAAAGGCGTAATGCATGATCACGACATCAGGAAATTGCGTCTTCGTCAGCATGGCAAAACCGGCAGAGAAACCGATAAATGAGCCAAAGGTGGCCAGATAGAGCAGCGCCATAACCCACAGGTGTGGACGTTTCAGCACCGGCAACTGCTCACGCAGCGAGGATTTCGCCGCCGCCAGGTCGTTCATGCCGAACCAGGCCGCCAGCGTGCCGATCGCCAGGAACGGCACCCAGATCCAGGCGGCATTTTCCAGCCAGATGCTGTCGCCGGTGACGGTGGTCTGACCCACATCGGCAAAACCAAAAATGGCACAGGAGATCGCCAGCGGGGCGACAAACTGCATTACGCTGACGCCAAGGTTACCGAGGCCGCCGTTGATACCCAGCGCGCCGCCCTGACGGGCTTTGGGAAAGAAGAAGCTGATATTGCCCATGCTCGACGCGAAGTTAGCGCCACCAAAACCGCACAGCAGGGAAATCACCATAAAAGTGGTGAATGAGGTCTGGCTGTCCTGTACGGCAAAGCCGAGCCACAGGCAGGGAATGATCAGGATGCCGGTGCTGAAGGCGGTCCAGCGACGTCCTCCAAAGATGGGAATAACAAAAGAGTAAGGCACACGCAGCAACGCGCCAGAAACCGACGGCAGTGCGGTCAGTAAAAAGAGCTGCTCAGTGCTGAAGGTAAAGCCAACTTTATTCAGGTTAACCGCAACGGTGCTGAACAGCATCCAGACGCAGAAGCCCAGCAGCAGACAGAAGACAGAAATCCACAGGTTACGGCTGGCGATACGTTTACCACGCGCCTGCCAGAACGCATCGTTTTCCGGTTGCCAGTCCTGAATTAACGCGCCGCGCGTCGGGGTTTGCAAAGAGGTGGATTGGGTCATAAATCTCTCATCAGCAGAATAATAATTGTGCGTATCCTGCGCATCCGCCGTGGTGTCGGGCTTGATACAAATCAACGGCAATGCAGGTTACAGAGGCGCGGCGCCCTCTCTTCACCCCGGTTAAGTAGTTGACTGAATTCAGATAACCCTTATAAATCATAGGGTTTAAACACAGCCGCCAATGCCTTCTGTAAAAGGGTGTCCGACTGGAAATAAAGGAGTAGTCCATTGGGGGTATATAGCGACCCCGCTTCACCGGTAAGATAGGCTCTCCGCCCGCTCAGGGCTGGCGTATGTGACAGGAACAGGAGCCATTGTGACGGCAGAGAAATTTACGCTTTTATTGATCGACGACCATCCCATGCTGCGCAATGGCCTGAAGCAGCTGATTGCGCTGGATGAAAGACTGCAGGTGGTTGCCGAAGCGGGTAATGGCATTGATGGCCTGGCGCTGGCACAGCAGCATGATCCCGACCTGATCCTGCTTGATCTTAATATGCCAGGTCTGAACGGACTGGATACCCTGACCCAGCTGCGTGAGATAGCCCTTTCTGGCCGGGTAGTGGTGTTCAGCGTTTCAGATAATGAAGAGGATGTGGTCAGCGCGCTGAAGCGCGGCGCTGATGGTTATCTGCTGAAAGATATGGAACCGGAAGCCTTACTGAAAGCGCTGCATCAGGCTGCTGCCGGTCAGATCGTGCTGAGCGAGGCGTTAACTCCGATTCTGGTCGCCCGGTTGCGTGAAGCGCAGCCTGCTCAGACGCGCGACATTAATCAGCTGACCCGGCGCGAACGCGATATTCTGCAACTGATCAGCGACGGGATGACCAATAAAGCGATTGCCCGCAAGCTGGCCATCAGTGAAAGCACGGTTAAGGTTCACGTTAAATATCTGCTGAAGAAGATGAACCTTAAATCCCGACTTGAAGCCGCCGTCTGGGCGCTGCAGAACGGGCTGCACTGACTTTTCCCCCTTCCCGATGCGGCGCAGTGCCGTCCTGCCGGCCATAAACTGCCGCAGAAATCGCGAGCCGCCTCGCAGCCCCGCATCAGCGTCATGAGAACAGGCACTTTTTTGTCGCCAGCCGCCGCCACATTTGCCAGGATGCCTGTCAGGTTACACCCGGTCAGGATCGCGGCTGTGCATCATGCTGGCATATGCCCTGCCCTATTCGTTATCATCTGATTATCCTGCGCGCCTGGAATCCCTTTCGGTTTCATGGGCGTTGACCGCCAGAAATTTACCGCATTAAAAATGAGCTAAAACCTTATGCAAGAGCCAACCGAAAAGGACTTTCCTTCCCACACGCCGATGATGCAGCAGTACCTGCGTCTCAAGGCGGAGCATCCTGACATTCTGCTGTTTTACCGTATGGGTGACTTCTACGAGCTGTTTTATGACGACGCAAAACGTGCCTCGCAGCTGCTGGAGATTTCACTCACCAAGCGCGGTGCGTCAGCGGGCGAACCGATCCCGATGGCGGGTGTGCCCTATCATGCGGTTGAAGGTTACCTGGCTAAACTGGTGCAGCTGGGCGAATCCGTTGCCATCTGCGAGCAGATAGGCGATCCGGCGCTGAGCAAAGGCCCGGTCGAACGCAAAGTGGTGCGCATCGTTACCCCGGGCACCATCAGTGATGAGGCGCTGTTGCAGGAGCGGCACGACAATCTGCTGGCGGCGATCGTGCAAAGCCCGCGCGGTTTTGGCTACGCCACGCTGGATATCAGCTCAGGCCGTTTTCGCCTCAGCGAACCTGCCGATGCTGAAACCATGGCGGCAGAGCTGCAGCGCACCAATCCGGCGGAGCTGCTCTACCCCGAAGATTTTCAGGCGATGTCGCTGATCGATCAGCGACGCGGCCTGCGACGCCGTCCGCTGTGGGAGTTTGAGATCGATACCGCGCGCCAGCAGCTGAACCTGCAGTTCGGCACCCGCGATCTCAATGGCTTCGGCGTGGAGAATGCGCACCTCGGACTGAGCGCGGCGGGCTGCCTGCTGCAGTATGTTAAAGATACCCAGCGCACCACGCTGCCCCACATCCGCTCGCTGAGCATGGAGCGGCAGCAGGACAGCATCATCATGGATGCGGCCACCCGCCGTAATCTGGAGATCACCCAGAACCTGGCAGGCGGCACCGACAACACCTTAGCGGCGGTGCTGGATAAAACGGTCACCCCGATGGGTAGCCGGATGCTGAAACGCTGGCTGCATATGCCGCTGCGCGATGCGCGCATCATTAACCAGCGTCAGGAGTCGATTGCTGAGCTGCAAAATCTCAGCGACGTGCTGCAACCGGTGCTGCGTCAGGTCGGCGATCTGGAGCGAATCCTGGCTCGCCTGGCCCTGCGCACCGCACGTCCGCGCGATCTGGCTCGCATGCGTCATGCGTTTCAGCAACTGCCGGAACTTAACCAGCTGCTGGCCGATGTTGAGGCGCCACAGTTGCAGAAGCTGCGCACGCAGATGGGCGAGTTCACTGCGTTACGTGAACTGCTGGAACAGGCGGTGATTGAGTCACCGCCGGTGCTGATCCGCGACGGCGGAGTGATTGCGCCCGGCTACAACGCGGAGCTGGATGAGTGGCGTGCACTGGCAGATGGCGCAACCGACTATCTTGACCGGCTGGAGATCCGCGAACGCGAGAAGCTGGGACTGGATACCCTGAAGGTCGGCTTTAACGGCGTGCATGGTTATTACATTCAGGTGAGCCGCGGACAGAGCCATCAGGTACCGATGCACTATGTGCGTCGTCAGACCCTGAAAAATGCTGAACGCTATATCATTCCGGAGCTGAAAGAGTACGAAGACAAAGTACTCACCTCCAAAGGTAAAGCGCTGTCGCTGGAAAAAAGCCTGTATGAGGCGCTGTTCGATCAGTTGCTGCCGCATCTTGAAGCGCTGCAGCTGAGTGCCGCCGCGCTGGCAGAGCTGGATGTGTTAAGCAACCTGGCAGAACGTGCCTGGTCCCTGAACTATTGCCGCCCGGTATTGCAGGATAAAGCCGGGATTAAAATCAGCGGCGGACGCCATCCGGTGGTGGAACAGGTTCTGAAAGAGCCGTTTATTGCCAACCCACTGTCACTGGCACCCCAGCGCAGAATGCTGATTATTACCGGCCCCAATATGGGCGGTAAAAGTACCTATATGCGCCAGGCGGCACTGATTGCGCTGATGGCATGGATTGGCAGTTTTGTTCCTGCCGATGAGACGCTGATTGGCCCGCTGGATCGCATCTTTACCCGTGTCGGTGCCGCTGACGATCTCGCCTCCGGGCGCTCGACCTTTATGGTTGAGATGACCGAAACCGCTAACATCCTGCACAACGCCACCGAAAACAGCCTGGTGCTGATGGATGAGATTGGACGCGGAACATCCACCTACGACGGTTTATCGCTCGCCTGGGCCTGCGCCGAAAACCTGGCGAACCGTATCAAGGCGATGACGCTGTTTGCCACCCATTATTTCGAGCTGACAACACTGCCGGAAAAAATGGAAGGCGTGGTCAACGTCCATCTGGATGCCGTTGAGCATGGCGACACGATCGCCTTTATGCACAGCGTCCAGGAGGGTGCGGCAAGTAAGAGCTATGGTCTGGCGGTGGCGGCGCTGGCCGGCGTACCCAAAGAGGTGATTAAGCGGGCACGCAATAAGCTGAAGGAACTTGAGACCGTTTCAAACCACTCCGCGTCATCGACGGTCGATGGCTCTCAGCTGCCGCTGCTGGTTGAAGAGACCTCGCCTGCCATGGAGGCGCTTGAGGCGCTGGATCCGGATACGCTGACACCGCGTCAGGCACTCGACTGGATTTATCGTCTTAAATCGCTGGTCTGATATTACATCCCGTACATCGCACCGCGTTAATGCGCGGTGCGATGCTCGCTCGCCCGCAAATCACTTTTCTGCAGACATAAAAAAAGCGATGGTTTTGACCATCGCTTTTCGCATTCAAACTCAGATTTACTGTTAACGATTATTCACGAAACAGTGCTTCAATGCTGAGGCCCTGCGCCTGCAGGATTTCACGCAGACGGCGTAAACCTTCAACCTGAATCTGGCGTACACGCTCGCGGGTTAAGCCGATTTCACGACCCACATCCTCAAGTGTTGCCGCTTCATAGCCTAACAGGCCGAAACGACGTGCCAGCACTTCACGCTGCTTGGCGTTCAGTTCGAACAGCCATTTAACGATGCTTTGTTTCATATCATCGTCCTGCGTGGTGTCTTCCGGGCCGTTGTCTTTCTCATCGGCCAGAATATCCAGCAGCGCTTTTTCAGAATCACCGCCTAATGGCGTATCAACCGAAGTAATGCGTTCGTTGAGACGTAACATGCGGCTTACGTCATCAACTGGTTTATCAAGCTGCTCTGCGATCTCTTCCGCACTCGGCTCATGGTCGAGCTTGTGGGAAAGTTCACGCGCAGTACGCAGATAAACATTCAGTTCTTTCACAATGTGAATCGGCAGACGGATGGTACGGGTTTGGTTCATGATCGCCCGTTCAATAGTCTGACGAATCCACCAGGTGGCGTACGTTGAGAAACGGAACCCGCGCTCCGGGTCAAATTTCTCTACGGCGCGAATCAGGCCGAGGTTACCTTCTTCAATCAGGTCCAGCAGAGCTAAACCACGATTGCTGTAACGACGAGCGATTTTCACCACCAGGCGTAAGTTACTTTCGATCATACGGCGACGGGAAGGGATATCACCCCGCAATGCACGGCGAGCGAAAAAGACTTCTTCCTCTGCCGTTAACAACGGAGAATAGCCAATCTCCCCGAGATAGAGCTGCGTCGCATCTAACACACGTTGCGTCGCACCCTGTGATAGCAACTCTTCTTCCGCTACGTCGCTATCACTGGCTTCATTTTCAACGAGTGCCTTCTCGTCAAAAATTTCAGCTCCGTTCTCATCGAATTCCGCGTTCTCATGTAACTCGTTTACTTTCAGCGTATTCTGGCTCATAAGCGGCTCCTACCCGTGATTCCAGGGCAGAACATAAACCTGTTTTGTTCTGCCGGATTATCGCTGCGGTAAATAACGCAACGGGTTTACGGATTTCCCCTTGTAACGAATTTCAAAGTGTAATCTGACTGAACTGGTTCCGGTGCTACCCATGGTAGCGATCTTTTGCCCCGCCTTAACTTCCTGTTGTTCCCGGACCAGCATTGTATCGTTGTGGGCGTAGGCGCTCAGGTAATCATCGTTGTGTTTAATGATGATTAAATTACCGTAACCCCGGAGTGCGTTACCTGCGTAAACCACTCGTCCTGAAGCAGTGGCGACCACAGATTGTCCGCGCGTCCCGGCGATATCGATACCTTTATTGCCACCTTCGGCGGCAGAGAAGTTATCGATGATCTTCCCGTCAGTCGGCCAGCGCCAGCTTCCGACCGGCGTTGAACTGTTGGTTGTACTGCTAACCGTTGGGGGTGCGGTAACGACTGGAGCTGTTGTCGTTGCAACATTTGCTCCATTCGAAGGCAACATTTTGCTGCCACCCGAATTACCTGAATCATCAGAATACGTAATAACAGGTTGCTGTGCAACAGCAGGCGATTTAATTTGTGGCGCCGCCGGAACGCCGCCCTGCGTTGCATCAGCAACGGTAATGGGATTGCCGCCGGTAATCGGCTGACCCGACCCATTGCCAATCTGCAAAGTTTGTCCGACATTCAGGCCATATGGCGCCGGAACATTGTTGCGCTGGGCTAAATCACGGAAATCGTTGCCGGTAATCCAGGCGATGTAAAACAATGTGTCGCCACGCTTAACGGTATAAGTTTCACCGGAGTAGCTACCCTTAGGAATGTTCTGATAACTGCGATTGTAAACAATCCGGCCATTCTGCGTCTCAACATTGCTGTTGGTACTAATCATTCCACCACTAGCGGGGGCAGATGCTGAATTTTTGCTTAACATTTGTCCCTGGGCTGGCGTGGCAGGAACGCCGCCTGAACTCATGTCTGCTCCAGACTGGTTAGTGTTCATGCCACCATTGTCGCCAACGCGACTGATGGGTGCCTGTGAGTTGTCGCTGGAGCTACAGCCTGCCAGCCAAAAACCTACCAGTGAAAGCGCCGCCAGACGGCGTAACTGAAAAAGTGTGCTTCCCGTGCTCATTAATCCCCCGTGATGGCAACTCTGATCTATCTGTTTCACTGTATCTGCCAGCAGGATACTCTGCGCGGCGCGATAAAATCTGCGTTTTCGATGAATAAACTGGATAGTAACAACATCAGGTACGTGGTGCTATGAAACAGTTGTGAAGAAATACGAAGAGGGTCAGGCCAGATCGCCCTGCACCAGCGGGACAAAACGCACTGGTTCGATGGTCTCTTCCATCACCTCTTCGCCCTGACGACGCAGGCGCTTCAGTACCTGCTGATCTTCGCCAACCGGCAGCACCATGATGCCGCCTTCTGCCAGTTGTGCTATCAGCGCAATCGGAATTTCAGGCGGTGCAGCCGTGACGATGATGGCATCGAAGGGGCCACGTGAAGGCCAGCCCTGCCAGCCATCACCATGACGGGTTGAGACATTATGCAGATCCAGCTGTTTCAGACGGCGCTTGGCCTGCCACTGCAGCCCTTTGATGCGTTCCACTGAATAAACATGGTCCACCAGATGGGCAAGAATCGCCGTCTGATAACCTGAACCCGTACCAATCTCCAGCACACGCGAATGCGGATTAAGTCCGAGCAGCGCGGTCATCCGCGCGACCATGTAGGGCTGTGATATCGTCTGACCGGAGCCGATGGGCAAGGCAACATTGTCCCAGGCTTTATGCTCGAACGCTTCGTCGATAAAACGTTCGCGCGGCACCTCGCTGATGGCTTTCAGCAGGTTTTCATCATCGATGCCCTGCTGACGCAGTTGTGACAGCAACGTCTCAATACGCCGATTCACCATGCCAGGTTCACCTCAGCTTTAGCCAGCCAGTCACTGAGCACGTTCTGCGCGCTGTGCGCCGTTAAATCGACATGCAGTGCCGTGACAGAGACGTAGCCCTGATCCACGGCGGCGAAGTCCGTATCCGGGCCCGCATCCAGTTTTTCGCCTGGCGGACCAATCCAGTAGAGTGTATTGCCACGCGGATCCTGCTGCGCAATCACCTGATCCGCCGGATGGCGACTGCCACAGCGCGTCACGCGGATGCCTTTGAGTTCAGACAACGGCAGATCGGGAACGTTGATGTTGAGAATGCGGCCGGTGCGCAGCGGTTCATGCGTCAGCGCCCTGAGGAGCGCGCAGGTCACGGCCGCCGCGGTGGCGTAGTGCTGATGGCCATTGAGCGAAACCGCGATAGCCGGTAAGCCAAGATGTCGCCCTTCCATCGCTGCCGCCACCGTGCCGGAGTAGATCACATCATCGCCCAGATTGGGGCCGGCATTGATGCCCGACACCACAATGTCGGGACGCGGCTGCATCAGCGCATTCACCCCCAGATAGACGCAGTCGGTCGGCGTCCCCATCTGGACGGCGATATCGCCGTTTTCATGGGTGAAGGTGCGCAGAGGCGTTTCCAGCGTTAATGAGTTCGAGGCACCGCTTCGGTTACGATCGGGGGCAACAACCTGCACGTCAGCAATCTGCCGCAGGGCTTTCGCCAGAGTCTGAATGCCTGGCGCATGAATGCCGTCATCGTTACTGAGCAATATCCGCATTTCGTTCTGACCTTTTTTTATTCGACTGGTCGCCGTGACGGAACCTGTTTTAACGGCATGGCAACAGGTGAGGAATGGACGGCGATTTTTGCATTCTAGCGAGGCGCGCAAGGAAGTGGTAGGCGTAAATCACACGACGGTGGGGGTTTGCCGCAACATTACCCACACTGCGGGTCAGGTTGCGGCGAAGATTACTCATCAATCTGATCGGGCGAGTCCGCGTGGGTCAGCAGCTCCCGGACCACGCTGGTGGCAAAGCTGCCCGCTGGCAGCCAGAATGCCAGTTCCAGCGTGACATCATCCCACCAGCTCCACTGCATATCGCGCGGCACCACCAGCATGGCACGGCGTGCAGCATCAACCTTCTCACGTTCAATCAGTCCCAGCAGCAGCGTCTCATCAGCCAGCGCCTGCTGTTCAAAGGCCAGCGCGTCAGCCTGCGGGCCAGGCTCGCCCCGTCCCGGCAGCGGCGCGGTGATGCGCAGCTCATGCTGATCAACCCGGCGCTGTGACTCTGCCAGTTCATCAGGCTGCGCGACAAACCAGCTGCCTCGTCCGGTCAGCTGCAACGCATCGCCGTTGAGCACCTGAGTCAGCCCACCCTGCTGTTGCAGACGCGCACTGGTCACCTGATTAAACAGCGCACTGCGCGCGGCAGAGAGCATCAGGCTGCGCTTGTTGCGGTCGCGAATAATGATCTCATTGCGCGCCCACTTTTCTGCCATCACCAGGTTATTGCCGCCGCGACCAAAACGCTGTTCACCAAAATAGTTCGGCACGCCCGCATCGCGAATCTGCGCCAGACGCGTTTCAACTGCATCACGGTCACTGATCTGGCGGATGATCAGCCGGAACGCGTTCCCCGCCAGTGCGCCGATGCGCAGCTTACGTTTGTGGCGCACCGCCTGCAGAATCTCGACCCCTTCCAGCTCAAAACCGCGCAGATCGGGCATCGCATTACCCGGCAGGCGAAAACAGAGGGTCTGTTCCGTCACCGCATGGCGATCTTTCATTCCGGCATAACTCATGTCGCGCTGATGAATACCGAGATACTTCGCCAGTGCCTCAGCCACAAAGCGGGTATTGGCCCCCACTTTACGGATGCGCACCAGCAGGTGCTCACCTTCACCATCCGCGCCATAACCGAGATCTTCAACCACCACGAAATCTTCCGGATTGGCTTTGATCACGCCGGAGGCCACGGGTGTGCCGTGCAGGTAATTCAGCATCATTGGCTGTCAGCTTTCAGGACTAACGCCACCGCTTCACAGGCGATGCCTTCGCCGCGCCCGGTAAAGCCCAGCTTCTCGGTGGTGGTCGCTTTGACGTTGACCGCATCCATATGGCAGCCCAGATCTTCTGCAATATTGATCCGCATCTGTGGCACGTGCGGCAGCATTTTCGGTGCCTGAGCAATAATCGTGACGTCGACATTACCAATGCGATAGCCTTTGGCTTCGATACGGCGCCAGGCCTCACGCAGCAGGCCGCGGCTGTCCGCCCCTTTAAAGGCCGGATCGGTGTCAGGAAACAGCTTGCCGATATCGCCCATCGCCACTGCGCCCAGCAGCGCGTCAGTCAGCGCATGCAGCGCCACATCGCCATCCGAATGGGCGATAAAACCCTGCTCAAACGGGATCCGCACACCGCCAATCACTAACGGACCCTCTCCGCCAAAGGCGTGAACGTCAAAACCGTGACCGATACGCATCATGCGCTCTCCTTTAATTGAATCTGACTCAGATAAAAAGCCGCCAGCGCCAGATCTTCTGGCCGGGTGACTTTGATGTTATCACTGCGTCCGCTGACTAACAGCGGGTGGTAGCCGCAATACTCCAGCGCCGAGGCTTCATCGGTGATGGTCGCGCCTTCTGCCAGCGCCCGCGTCAGGCAGGCGGTGAGCAGCGCATGAGGGAAAAATTGCGGCGTTAAGGCGTGCCAGAGATCGTCGCGCTCTACGGTATGGGCCACAGCGGCTTTGCCCGGCTCGCCCCGTTTCATGGTGTCACGCACTGGCGCGGCCAGAATCCCGCCAACGTGGCTCTGTTCACGCACGTTGAGCAGTTGCTGGAGATCGTCGGGATGCAGACAGGGACGCGCGGCGTCATGGACCAGCACCCAGGCGGAACCCTGTGCGGCCTGCAATCCGGCCAGCACCGATTCGGCGCGGGTCTCTCCGCCTGTCACCCTGAGCACGCGCGGATCGCGTGCCAGCGGCAGTGAAGCGAAGTGCTGGTCATCAGGACTGAGGGCGACAATCACCTGTTTGATAGCGGGATGGGAAAACAGACGCGCAATGCTGTGTTCCAGAAGGGTGTGCTGACCAATCGTCAGATACTGCTTCGGACAGGTTGCCTGCATGCGGCTGCCGATCCCGGCAGCGGGCACCACGGCAATCACATCCGCAAGGGAGGCCAGAGTGTTCATGTTTTATCGTTGTTGGTTAAGCGCTGCTTGTTGCGCGTTGCGTTTGTTCTGGTCAGGCACCAGACGATAGAAAGTCTCACCGGGCTTAATCATGCCCAGTTCATTGCGTGCACGCTCCTCGATCGCTTCCGAGCCGCCATTGAGATCGTCAATTTCGGCAAACAGCTGATCGTTTCGCGATTTCAGTTTGGCATTGTTTGCCTGTTGCACCGCGACATCATCATTGACGCGCGTATAGTCATGGATGCCATTTTTCCCCAGCCACAACGAATATTGCAGCCAGCCAAGCAGCACCAATAACAGTAACGTCAGTTTTCCCATCCCGCCCCCTAAAAACGGCCCAATCATCCCATAACTTTGCACAGGACTCCACACCAGCGGAGAAAATGGCGCGCTTTGCTGCGCGTCTGCGCAAAATATGAATCAGTACCGATTCAGACGGGAAAAGATTTGTAACCTGCCGATGCGTTTGCACATCAGCGCGGGCGCGCTGAGGGCTTACCAGCCGGAGAGAAAAGAGAACATTAACCAGAAGAGCGTGACCACCATGATCACCGTGGCGAGCGCGGCCCACAGCCACTGTCCACTCAGCAGCGTATTCAGCGCGATACCCGTGACCACCGCAACCGGCAGCAGCGCCAGAAAGAATGGCCAGGTATAAAGAAAGAAGAACAGCGTGTTAGAGCCGAACAGCAGGAAAGGAATCGCCAGTGCGCACCAGTAAGCGAGAAAGCCGATAACGCCGCCCGGCAGCAATGAGCGCGGCTCATCCGGGGAGGAGTCATCTTTTCGAGCGAGCATTGGGGTAATGTTCTGCATAGGCATCCTGTTGGCGCGAGGGCGGCAAATCAGAAACGATTTGCCGCTGTCTCTTCAGGATTTGATGATATCGCGGTCACGCAGCAGGTCTAACAATTGGGCGGCCAGTTTTGTAACCAATTGTTCGCCATCCAGCTGGATTTCCGGGCTATCGGGCGCCTCATAGACGCTGTCGATGCCGGTGAAATTACGCAGTTCACCGGCGCGCGCTTTGCGATACAACCCTTTCGGATCACGCGCTTCACACACGGCTAACGGCGTATCGACAAATACCTCGATAAACTGTCCCGGCTCCAGCAGATCGCGCACCATCTGACGCTCGGCGCGATGCGGCGAAATAAAGGCAGTGAGCACCACGAGTCCGGCATCCACCATCAGTTTCGCCACTTCACCGACGCGACGGATATTCTCTTTACGGTCATCATCGCTGAAACCGAGGTCACGACAGAGGCCGTGACGCACATTGTCACCATCCAGCAGATAGGTGCTGACGCCGATGCGGTGCAGCGCCTGCTCCAGCGCACCGGCAACGGTGGATTTCCCCGAGCCCGAAAGGCCGGTGAACCACAGCACCACGCCCTGATGGCCATGCTGCTGTTCGCGTGAGGCGCGTGTCACCGGATGATCATGCCACACCACGTTATCGTCGTGCTGAGCCATTACTGACCGCCCAGCAGGTCGCGCGCATTCCAGTGTGGGAAGTGGCGGCGCACCAGCGCATTCAGTTCCAGCTCAAACGCGCTGAACTCGCCGGTATTAACCGGGGCATCGTGGTTTGGCTGATGGATCATGCCAGCACCCACGGTGACGTTGCTCAGGCGATCGATAAAGATCATGCCGCCGGTTACCGGGTTCTGCTGATAGCTGTCGAGCACCATCGGTTCATCAAAGGTGATCTCAATGCGACCGATACCGTTCAGCGGCAGCGTATCGACCTGACGCGTCTCCAGTGAGTTGATCTCGACCTGATGCAGCACCTTCTCTACCCGGCCACGGGTTTTCTTACCGGCGATTTTCAGGTCATAACTCTGACCGGCCTGCAGCGGCTGTTCTGCCATCCAGACCACGTCAACGCTGGCAGACTGAACCGCTGCCAGCTCTTCACTGGCATCCACCAGCAGATCGCCACGGCTGATATCAATCTCATCCTGCAGCACCAGGGTAATCGCTTCGCCTGCACCCGCTTCCTGCAGATCGCCATCGAAGGTCACAATGCGGGCAATGGTCGACTCCACGCCAGAAGGCAGCACTTTAACGCGCTGGCCTACCTGCACGCTGCCCGACGCCAGGGTGCCGGCATAGCCACGAAAATCGAGGTTCGGACGGTTGACATACTGCACCGGGAAACGCATCGGCTGATGATCGACGACGCGCTTCAGCTCCACGGTCTCCAGCACATCCAGCAGCGTCGGGCCGCTATACCACGGCATGGTCTGACTGGCAGAGGCGACGTTATCCCCTTCCAGCGCCGACATCGGCACAAAGCGGATATCGAGGTCTTCCGGCAGCTGCGCAGCAAAGTCGAGGTAATCCTGTTTGATCTGTTCGAAGCGCTCCTGGTTGTACTCCACCAGATCCATCTTATTGATCGCCACCACCAGGTGTTTGATCCCCAGCAGCGTCGAGATAAAGCTGTGGCGGCGGGTCTGATCCAGTACGCCTTTACGCGCATCGATCAGCAGGATCGCCAGATCGCAGGTTGACGCGCCGGTCGCCATGTTACGGGTGTACTGCTCATGTCCCGGCGTGTCGGCGATAATAAATTTACGCTTTTCGGTCGAGAAGTAGCGGTAGGCCACATCAATGGTAATGCCCTGCTCACGCTCAGCCTGCAGACCATCCACCAGCAGCGCCAGATCGAGCTTCTCGCCCTGGGTGCCGTGACGCTTGCTGTCGTTGTGCAGCGACGAGAGCTGATCTTCATAGATCTGACGGGTGTCGTGTAGCAGACGTCCAATCAGGGTACTTTTTCCGTCGTCAACGCTGCCGCAGGTCAGAAAACGCAGCAGGCTCTTGTGTTGTTGCGTGGTCAGCCAGGCTTCAACGCCGCCCTGGTCGGCAATCTGTTGTGCAATTACGGTATTCATCTGGCGTCTCCTTAGAAATAACCCTGACGTTTTTTCAGTTCCATCGAACCGGACTGATCGCGATCGATCATGCGGCCCTGACGCTCGCTGGTGGTGGAAACCAGCATCTCTTCGATGATCTCCGGCAGCGTCTGCGCCTCGGACTCTACCGCGCCGGTCAGCGGCCAGCAGCCGAGCGTACGGAAACGGACCATCCGTTCGGTGATCTCTTCACCCGGCTGCAGGTTGATGCGATCGTCATCGATCATCATCAGCATGCCATCACGCTCCAGCACCGGACGCGGTGCGGCGAGATAGAGCGGCACGATCTCGATGTTTTCCAGGAAGATGTACTGCCAGATATCCAGTTCGGTCCAGTTCGACAGCGGGAAGACGCGGATGCTTTCACCCTTGTTGATCTGACCGTTGTAGTTGTGCCACAGCTCAGGGCGCTGGTTTTTCGGATCCCAGCGATGGAAGCGGTCACGGAATGAGTAGATACGCTCTTTGGCGCGTGACTTCTCTTCATCACGACGTGCGCCGCCAAAGGCTGCATCAAAACCATATTTGTTCAGCGCCTGCTTCAGCCCTTCGGTTTTCATGATGTCAGTGTGTTTGGCACTGCCGTGAACAAAGGGGTTGATGCCCATCGCTACGCCTTCCGGGTTGCGGTGAACCAGCAACTCTGCGCCCATCGCTTTCACGGTGCGATCGCGAAATTCGTACATTTCACGGAATTTCCAGCCGGTATCCACATGCAGCAACGGGAAGGGCAGCGTGCCTGGGTAGAAGGCTTTACGCGCCAGATGGAGCATGACCGAGGAGTCTTTGCCGATGGAGTACATCATCACCGGATTGCTGAACTCCGCCGCCACTTCGCGAATGATGTGGATACTCTCCGCCTCCAGCTGACGCAGATGAGTGAGTCGTTTTTGGTCCATGATTTTCCCTCAAGCCAGATTGACAACGGCGGACTCGCGAGCCCCCTGCTGTGCTGAATGTTTAAACCAGGCGAGTTGCCCGTGCAGATTAACCACCTCTCCGATCACCAGCAGCGCCGGAGTGGGTGCCGAGGCGGCCAGCGCCTCAAGTTGTTCTAAGGTGCCGGTCAGCACCTGTTGATCCTGACGGGTGCCGCGACTGATCACCGCCACCGGCGTTGATGGCGCGCGACCGTGCTGAATCAGCGCCTCGCTGATGGCAGCGGCTTTAACGGTTCCCATGTAGATCGCCAGCGTCTGACGCGCACGCGCCAGCGATGGCCAGTCAATGTCATCCCCATCGGGACGGCAGTGACCGGTAATAAACATCACGCTCTGCGCGTAGTCGCGGTGGGTCAGCGGAATACCGGCATAGGCCGTCGCACCGGCAGCCGCGGTGACGCCCGGCACCACCTGGAACGGCACACCCGCCTGCTGAGCCGCCTGCAGCTCTTCGCCGCCGCGGCCAAAGATAAAGGGATCGCCGCCCTTGAGGCGCACGACGCGCTTGCCTTTCAGCGCCAGTGAAACCAGCATCTGATTGATCTCTTCCTGCGGCAACGTGTGCGCGCTGGCCCGTTTGCCGACGCAGATGCGATCGGCATCGCGGCGCACCAGATCCAGCACCTCTTCGCTGACCAGATGGTCGTAGAGCACCACATCGGCTAACTGCATCACCTGCAGGCCACGCAGCGTCAGCAGACCGCTGTCGCCCGGCCCGGCGCCCACCAGAAAGATCTCGCCCTGACGGGTCGGCTCTTCCAGCAGCTCACGGTCCAGCGTGCGTTTCGCCTCTTCGACGTTACCGGCAGACATCTCACTGGCGAACCGGCCATCGAAAGCGCGTTCCCAGAAGCGCCGACGGTCAGACATGCGGCTGAAGCGCTGTTTAACTTTATCGCGCCAGAGTCCGGCCACTTCAGCCATCTGACCCAGACTGGCAGGCAGCAGCGTTTCGATTTTTTCGCGCAGCATGCGTGCCAGCACCGGTGCGGTGCCGCTGGAGGAGATCGCCACCACCAGCGGTGAGCGGTCAACAATCGAGGGGAAGATAAAGGTGCATTTTGGCTGGTCATCCACCACGTTAACCAGCTTATGCCGCGCGTTGGCGGCTTCAAACACCTGGCTGTTGAGATGGTTGTCGTCGGTGGCGGCAATCACCAGGAAAACGCCATCCAGCTGGGCCGGGTCAAATTCGGTCGCCAGCCACTCCAGCTCCTGCTTATCCAGCAGTGCCTGCAGTTCAGGGCAGAGTTCACGAGATGCGATCAGAACGCGCGCGCGTGCACGGCGCAGCAGTTCAATTTTTCGCGCCGCAATATCTCCCCCGCCGACAACCAGAACCGGGCGGCCAGAAAGATCGGCAAAAAGAGGCAAATAGTCCACGTTAACCCTGATGTTTTAACTTTGTATTAACGCGACTATACGTCGCTGAGTTTATCCAGATGAAATTACGAATTGGAATGAGTAGTTACCGAATGGAATAACGACGCCGCAAAGCACAGAACAATTTGGTCTTAACAGATGAAATTTAATGGCTTTTTCGTGAACAGGCTCACATATTGAAAGCCACACCTGCGGCAGCAAAAGCAGATAAGTGCCAGCGATAATGGTCCGTTACGCCTTTCGGTAGTGACAGCGCCCGATTCCACTAACAAAGTCACGGGACAAAAAGGATATAATGCGCGCGGCATGGCTGGCCCTGGCCCCCATGCGGAACGGCTCCCGAATAATGAAAAAGGATGCACTATGTTTTATTCCCTCCGCTTGAGGGTAGCGACAATTTTATTTGGCGCACTCATTTCCCCGCTGGCTCTGGCCACTCCGCCTGGTCAGTTTGCCGAACAGCAGGTCCGGCACATCGCCACCTTGTTTCCTGGCCGGATGAGCGGCAGCCCGGCTGAGCTGATGGCAGCCGACTACCTGCAACAGCAATTTACCGCGCTGGGTTATAAGACCAATACCCGCCAGTTCAGGACCGGCTATAAGTGGCAGGAAGAGGATGGCACGCAGCGCTGGCATAAGCTCACGGCAACCTCGGTGATTGCCGCGCGTGCCGGCAGCGTGCCGCAGGAGATTCTGATCGTGGCACATCTGGATACCTGGACGCCGCAAAATAGCAGCCAGGCCCAGCACAACCTGGGCGGCTTACGCCTGCAGGGCGTCGATGATAATGCATCGGGTCTTGGCGTAATGCTGGAGCTGGCGCAGCAGCTGAGCCGCAAACCGCTGCACTACGGCATACGCTTTGTGGCGCTGAGCGCCGGAGAGGCGGATCTGCACGGCATGGATGATTATGTTGAGCGGATGAGCACGCGTGAGAAGAAGAATACCCTGCTGGTCATCGATCTGAATAGCCTGATCACCGGCGATCATCTCTATTTTAACAGCGGCATGAATACGCCCCGGGCGGTGCGCAAGCAGACCAGCGAACGAGCCCTGTTACTGGCACGTCAGCAGGGCATTCCCGCCGCCAGTCATCAGCTGAACCGTAAAGATTTTGACGCGCTTAATGCCTTCGACAAGGCGGGCTTTCCGCTGCTGGATGTGACCGCCAGCAACTGGACGCTGGGTAATAAAGATGGTGCGCTGCAGCGTCATCGTAGTCCCCACTTTCCTGATGGCGTTACCCGCCATCAGACTGACCTGGATAATCTGAGCTATCTCGACCGCTGGCTGCCGGGGCAGATAACCTTGCGAACCCGCGACAGCGTTCGCGTGCTACTGCCGCTGCTCAGTGAACTGACCAACCCCAAAGTGTAAGGATCTGACATGTACGTGGTCTTTCTGAACTACGTTCGTCCGGTAGAAGAAGTTGAAGCGCTGCTGGCAGCCCATATCGAATGGCTGGATCGCTATTTTGACGCGGGCTTTTTTATTGCAGCGGGACGTAAAGATCCGCGCACGGGCGGCATGTTACTGGTCAGGGAGATGGAACGAGAAGAGCTGGATGCAATTTTAGCGGAAGATCCGTTTGTCACGGTGGCAGAGTATGAGGTGACGAAAGTGAATGTGACCCGTGCAGCAGAGGCGTTTGCCGGATTAAAAGGCGCTTAGCTTTCCGCCTGACTGCAGCCAAAAACTTCTCTCCCGGTGTTGGGGGAGAGAAGTCCTGCGTCAGCCTTCGTGCAGACCACACTCGCGCTTGAGACCGAAGAAGCGCGTCTCTTCTTCTGCCATACCCGGTTCCCACTTGCGGGTGGTATGGGTATCGCCCACCGAGAGATAGCCTTCATCCCACAGCGGATGGTACTTCAGCTTATGCTGTTCCAGGTACTGATGAATCTGGCGGTTATCCCAGTCGATAATCGGCAGCAGCTTAAAGACGCCACGCTGGACGCCCAGCACCGGCAGATTCGCCCGGCTGCCCGACTGGTCGCGGCGCAATCCAGCAAACCAGGTCTGCGCGCCAAGGGTTTCAATGGCGCGATTCATCGGCTCAACTTTGTTGATCTCGTTATATTTCTCAATCCCCTCGACGCCCTGCTCCCACAGTTTGCCGTAGCGCGCTTCCTGCCAGGCCGGTGAGGTTTCGGCGCGGAACACTTTAAGGTTGAGATTGAGCTGGTCCGCCAGCTCATCAATAAAACGATAGGTCTCCGGGAACAGATAGCCGGTGTCGGTCAGGATCACCGGAATATCGGGCTGCAGACGCGTCACCAGATGCAGCGACACCGCGGCCTGAATACCGAAACTGGAGGAGAGCACATAGGCACCCGGCAGATTCTCCAGCGCCCAGCTGACCCGCTCTTCCGCTGATGACTTCTCCAGCTGCGCATTGGTCGCGGCCAGCGCCATAGCACGCTGGACTTTGGACATCTCATTCAGTGCTGCGAGGTCGGGGTGACTCATTTTGCTTCCTCCCAAAAATCGCGTGCCGGGTCCAGCACCGGCGCAACAATGCCCGCGCGGATGGTGAAGTCACCAAAGCCTTCAGCGGCCTGGCGCTCAGTGGCCCAGCGTCCCACCAGCTCATCAATGGTGGCGAGAATTTCGCTTTCGTTAATGTTTTCACGGTACATGCGGGGAATACGCGTTCCGCTGCGGTTTCCACCCAGATGCAGGTTGTAGCGACCTGGCGCTTTACCCACCAGACCCAGCTCAGCCAGCATGGCACGGCCACAGCCGTTGGGACAACCGGTAACGCGTAACACTATGTGCTCATCACCAACGCCATGCGCATGCATGATCCCTTCCACTTTGGTCACAAAGGCAGGCAGGAAGCGCTCGGCTTCTGCCATCGCCAGCGGACAGGTCGGGAACGCCACGCAGGCCATCGAGTTTTCGCGCTGTGCCGTAACGTGATCCATCAGACCATGTTCGCGCGCGATTGCTTCGATCTGCGCTTTTTCGCTTTCCGGCACGCCCGCCACAATCAGGTTCTGATTAGCGGTCAGGCGGAAATCGCCCTGATGGATTTTCGCAATTTCAGCGATGCCGCTTTTCAGCGGTCGGCCCGGATAGTCGAGCAGGCGACCATTTTCGATAAACAGCGTCAGGTGCCATTTGTTGTCGATGCCTTTAATCCAGCCAATGCGATCGCCACGGGTGGTGAACTCATAAGGACGGATCGGCTCAAACGTCAGGCCTGCCCGTTTTTCAACTTCGGCTTTAAAGGTCTCGACGCCAACGCGTTCCAGGGTGTACTTGGTTTTGGCGTTTTTACGGTCGGTACGGTTGCCCCAGTCGCGCTGAGTCGTGACCACCGCCTCGGCAACGTCGAGGATCTTCTCCACCGGGAAGTAACCAAACTCGCTGGCGGTGCGCGCGTAGGTCGCTTTGTTACCGTGCTCAATCGACAGCCCGCCACCCACCAGCAGGTTAAAGCCCACCAGCTTGCCGTGCTCGGCGACAGCGACAAAGTTCAGATCGTTGGCGTGCAGATCCACGTCGTTATGCGGCGGGATCACCACGGTGGTTTTGAATTTACGCGGCAGATACGTTTCACCGAGGATCGGCTCTTCGTCGGTGGTGGCGACTTTTTCTTTATCCCACCAGATCTCCGCATAGGCACGGGTGCGTGGCAGCAGATGCTCAGAGAGTTTCTTCGCCCACTCATACGCTTCCTGATGCAGTTCCGACTCAACCGGGTTCGACGTACAGAGCACGTTACGGTTAACGTCGTTGGCGGTCGCCAGCGCATCCAGCCCCACCTCATGCAGCATCTGATGCGTCGGCTTGACGTTCTTCTTCAGAATGCCGTGAAACTGGAAGGTCTGACGGTTAGTCAGACGGATGCTGCCATAGATGGTTTTATCGGTGGCAAATTTGTCGATGGCCAGCCACTGAGTCGGCGTAATGATGCCGCCCGGTAACCGGCAACGCAGCATCATGGCGTGGCGCGGCTCCAGCTTCTGCTCCGCACGTTCGGCACGAATATCGCGATCGTCCTGCTGGTACATGCCGTGAAAACGAATCAGCAGGAAGTTGTCGCCGGTAAAACCGCCGGTCAGACCCTCTTCCAGATCTTCTTTAATGGTGCCGCGCAGATAGTTGCTCTGCTTCTTCAGACGCTCAGCGTCTGCTAATTTGCCTTCTACAACCAGCGGTCCAGGGTGTTTATCGCTCATTAGTAAACGTCTCGCTGATAACGGCGCTCAATGCGCAGCTCACTTAAAAATTCGTCGGCCGTTTCACGATCCATTCCGCCGTGTTCGACCACCACATCCAGCAGTGCCTGCTCGACGTCTTTTGCCATACGATTCGCGTCGCCACAGACATAAAGATGCGCGCCCTCTTCAATCCAGCGCCACACTTCGGCCCCTTTCGCGCGGATCTTATCCTGTACGTAAATCTTCTCTGCCTGATCGCGTGACCAGGCGAGGTCGATATGGGTCAGCAGACCATCCTTCACATATTTCTGCCACTCTACCTGATAGAGGAAATCGTCGGTGAAGTGCGGATTACCAAAGAATAGCCAGTTTTTGCCGCCGGCACCGTCGTTGTCGCGCTGCTGCATAAAGGCGCGGAACGGCGCGATGCCGGTGCCCGGGCCAATCATGATCACTGGCGCATCCGGATTAGCCGGCAGGCGGAAGTTGTCGTTGTGTTCGATGAAGACCCGGACTTCGCCCTCTTCTTCGATGCGATCGGCCAGCCAGGTCGATGCACCGCCGCCACGCTGGCGACCTTCAATATCAAAGCGAACGGCACCGACGGTGATATGCACTTCGGTATCGGTTTCAGCCTGCGAAGAGGCGATAGAGTAGAGTCGCGGCGTCAACGGTCGCAGCAGGCCGGTCAGCTGTTCAGCGCTGAGTTCAGACGGTGCCAGGCGCACCATATCCACAATCGGATAGTGCTGCGCATAGTGCTGCAGCCTGGCTTTATCATCCACCAGTGAGAGCAACTCCGCGTTGCGTGACAGCTGGGCATACTGCGCCACGATCTGCGCGGTGTTAACCGTCAGCTCGAAATGCTTCTGCAGCGCCTCCGCCAGCGGCAGGGTTTTCCCCTGAACCTCTACCGGCTCATCGCCTTTCAGCCAGACCAGCTCCAGCAGTTCGCTGACCAGCGCCGCGTCGTTCTCATACCAGACGCCCAGCGCATCGCCAGGCTGGTAGCGCAGACCGGAATCGCCCAGATCGATTTCGATATGGCGCACATCTTTATCTGAATCCCGTCCGGTAATTTTCTGATTCACCGCCAGACTCGCGCTGAGCGGCGACTCTTTAGTATAGGGGCTGGTGGTGACTTCGTTGACGCTGCCGGCTGCTGTCGCCGCAGCCTGCGCCGGGGATTCGGTCGGCACGCGTTTCTTGAGAATTTCCGTCAGTGCATTGCGCCAGGCGGCGGCCTGCTCTGCATACTCAACATCTGCATCGACGCGATCCAGCAGACGCTCACCGCCCAGCTCCGCCAGTCGGCTGTCAAAATCTTTACCCGCCTGACTGAAGAATTCATAAGAGGTGTCGCCCAGGCCAAACACTGCGAAGGCGGCACCCTCCATTTTCGGTGCCTTTTTCGACATCAGGAATTTATGCAGCGCCACCGCCTCTTCCGGCGGTTCGCCTTCGCCCTGGGTGGAGGTTACAACCACCAGCATTTTTTCCTGGCCAATCTGTTTGAACTTGTAATCACCGGCATTCACCAGGTTTACGTTCAGCTTTGCGGCCAGCAGGTCATCACGCAACTGCTCAGCCAGACGACGTGCGTTGCCGGTCTGGGAAGCGGAAAGCAGCGTAATGGCGGGCGCTTCGGCCGGAGCCGGAGCCGGAACAGATGCAGTGCTGGCGACGGCGCTACCCGGGGTCTGTTCCACCCTGCCCCAGAAATAGCCTGACAGCCACGCCAGTTGAGTCGGGGAATAATCTGTCGTCGCCGCCTGTAAGCGAGCGAGTTGTTCCGGGGAGAGCGGAAGCATTGAACCAGGTGCCTGAGTCGTCATCGCGTTAAAAATTCCAGTATCAGAAGTCCGGACCGTAAAATGGCGGAAGAGTGCGTAGGTTACCGGTCCGTATATTAACGATTAAATACACCTTCGACATATCAAATAACCAAAATGACTAAATGGTTTTCCAGGTAGTAATAATCGTTAAAAGTGGTAAGCAAAGCGGTGATATATCAGTTAATTAGCTGGACGACACTGTATAAACGCGCAGGAAAAGTATCGGTTTGTGCGGTTCGGGTGCGAAAAAAGCGGTAATCAGGTAGAATTCAGCGGTTTTTTAATGTCTGAGAACCATTATGTCTACCACCTTGTTTAAAGAGTTCCAGTTCGAAGCCGCGCATCATCTACCGAATGTGCCGGCCGGACACAAATGTGGCCGTCTGCACGGTCATTCGTTCCTGGTTCGTCTGGAGATTACCGGCGAAGTGGATGCGCATACCGGCTGGGTTATGGATTTTGCTGAGCTGAAGGCGGCGTTTAAGCCGGTCTACAATCGGCTGGACCACTACTATCTGAATGATATTCCCGGCCTGGAAAATCCCACCAGCGAAGTGCTGGCGAAATGGATCTGGGATCAGATGAAGCCGCAACTGCCGCTGCTAAGCGCGGTGATGATCAAAGAAACCTGCACCGCAGGCTGCGTTTACCGCGGCTAACCCTGTCGGATCGAACCCTTCGATCCGACGCGGCTTTTCTCTCCGTCCTGCCTCTGACGCTCAACGCTTTCCTGTAGTTAACGGCTCATTGCGTGCCGCTTTATCAGGATCAGGCGATATTGAGATATTTATGGGTCTGCATCGACAGACGCCAGTTACGAGCAATGCAGGTCTCAATACAGAGCCGGGTTGCATCATCTTTGCGGCTGATTGGCTGCAGGGCGATGATACGCGCTTTGGTGTCATCAATGCCTGCCAGCAGCCGATCCAGCGCTTCCACATCACGCTCGCGCGCTACCGGATGCTTGATTTCATCGGCCCGGCTCAGCGCCTGGGGCAGAACATCGTAGCCGCCGCGCATGTTGACCTTCGGCGAGACAGTCACCCAGGTCCGTTCGGAACAGTGAATCTCGTGGGTTCCGCTGGTCTCAATCTGGCACTGGAAACCGTGCTGCTCCAGCGCAGTGGTTAACGGACGCAGATCGTATATCGCCGGTTCACCACCGGTGATGACCACATGACGCGCCGTCCAGCCCTGCTGCGCAATGGCACTCACCAGGGTCGCCGCGTCGGCATCCCCCCAGGCGTCGCTTTCCACCGTCTTGATCAAAATATCGCCCAGCGACGTTTCCCGATCTGTCCGCTTTTCCCAGGTGTGTTTGGTATCGCACCAGCTACAGCCCACCGGGCATCCCTGCAAACGAATGAAAATGGCAGGCACGCCGGTGTAATAACCTTCGCCCTGCAGTGTCTGGAACATTTCGTTAATCGGGTATTGCATTACGGACTCGCTTGAAAAAAACAGGGCGCTGATTATGGCAGATTTGCCGCGCAGCTCAACCACGCGTTGTGCCTTTTCTCCGCGCCGGACAAAACACAAAAGAGGGGCTTCAGATGGCTGACAGGCGCAAAACGTGGATGGCCAGGACCGAAGAGCAAAGCGTCCCGCGCTCAGGACAAAAACGCCGGAAGCGTTTTTGAACAACGCAAAGCGTTGGCCCGGTAACGGGCGCACCTCAGGGATGAGGTGCGTTATCGCGCGGACCGGGCCGGCAGAGATGCCGCTTTGGCGATCGGGCCTTGCCATCTGCGTCTGCATCTGCACACCGCCACCAACAAAAAGCCCCGCACAAGGCGGGGCTTCAGAGGCCGATGATGTCACTTAGCGCGACATCAACGCACAGTCATTACTGACCTTTAACTTCTTTCAGACCGTTGAATGGCGCTTTAGAACCCAGCGCTTCTTCAATACGGATCAGCTGGTTGTACTTAGCAACACGGTCAGAACGGCTCATTGAACCGGTTTTGATCTGGCCCGCTGCAGTACCTACCGCCAGGTCAGCGATGGTCGCATCTTCGGTTTCGCCTGAACGGTGAGAGATCACGGCAGTGTAGCCCGCGTCTTTCGCCATTTTGATCGCAGCCAGAGTTTCGGTCAGAGAACCGATCTGGTTGAATTTGATCAGAATGGAGTTAGCGATACCTTTATCGATACCTTCTTTCAGAATTTTGGTGTTGGTAACGAACAGGTCATCACCCACCAGCTGGATTTTGTCGCCCAGTACTTTGGTCTGGTAAGCGAAGCCGTCCCAGTCAGATTCGTCCAGGCCATCTTCGATAGAAACGATCGGATACTGTTTAGTCAGATCTTCCAGGAAGTGGGTGAACTCTTCAGAGGTAAACGATTTACCGCCTTCACCGGCCAGAACGTATTTGCCATCTTTGTAGAACTCAGATGCCGCACAGTCCATCGCCAGGGTGATGTCTTTGCCCAGCTCGTAGCCTGCTGCTTTTACCGCTTCAGCGATAACAGCCAGCGCTTCGGCGTTGGAACCCAGGTTAGGCGCATAGCCGCCTTCGTCACCCACTGCAGTGCTCATGCCTTTGCTTTTCAGCACTTTTGCCAGGCTGTGGAACACTTCAGAACCCATACGGATGGCTTCTTTCAGGTTCGGAGCGCCAACCGGCTGGATCATGAATTCCTGGATGTCGACGTTGTTGTCGGCATGTTCGCCGCCGTTGATGATGTTCATCATTGGCAGTGGCATAGAGTATTTGCCTGGGGTGCCGTTCAGTTCAGCGATGTGCTCGTACAGCGGCTGACCTTTAGAGGCTGCAGCGGCTTTAGCAGCTGCCAGTGAAACAGCCAGAATGGCGTTAGCACCGAAGTTAGATTTGTTCTCAGTACCGTCCAGGTCGATCATGATCTTATCGATGTTCGCCTGATCTTTCGCGTCTTTGCCTTTTACCGCTTCAGCAATCGGACCGTTTACTGCAGCAACGGCTTTGGTTACGCCTTTGCCCAGATAACGTGATTTGTCACCGTCACGCAGTTCCAGCGCTTCGCGTGAACCGGTAGAGGCACCTGATGGCGCAGCTGCCAGGCCTACGAAACCGCCTTCCAGATGCACTTCAGCTTCAACAGTCGGGTTACCACGTGAGTCGATAATTTCGCGACCGATGACTTTTACGATTTTGGACATTACGATTTTCCTCAGTACAAGTTAGTCAATCCTAAGACAAGCAACGCGCGAAAAGTTCGCGCGCTGCCTGTGAAACTTACTTCGCTAAACGCTTCTGATGCTCATGTGCGGCTTTAACAAAGCCGGCAAACAGCGGATGGCCGTCGCGTGGGGTCGAGGTAAACTCAGGATGGAACTGGCAGGCCACAAACCATGGATGGTTCGGGATCTCGATAATCTCAACCAGTTGATCATCACCAGAGCGACCTGCTACGCGCAGACCGGCTGCTTCAATCTGCTTTAACAGCATATTGTTCACTTCATAGCGGTGGCGATGGCGCTCAACGATAGTGTCAGAGCCGTAGAGCTGGCGAACCTGGCTGCCCGGCGTTAACTGACACTGCTGGCTGCCCAGACGCATGGTGCCGCCCAGATCGCTCTGCTCGCTGCGGACTTCGACGTTGCCATCTTCGTCACGCCATTCGGTGATTAATGCCACCACCGGATATTTACAGTCTGGCACAAATTCCGTGGAGTTGGCGCCCGGCATCCCGGCGACATTGCGGGCGAACTCCATCAGCGCAACCTGCATGCCCAGGCAGATGCCCAGGTACGGCACGTTGTTTTCACGTGCATACTGCGCGGTCATCAGCTTGCCTTCCACGCCACGGTAACCGAAGCCACCCGGGATCAGAATCGCATCCAGATCTTTCAGTAATTCGACACCGCGTGATTCAACATCCTGCGAATCGATCAGTTTGATGTTCACGGTGACGCGATTTTTCAGGCCGCCATGTTTCAGCGCTTCGATGACCGACTTGTAGGCATCCGGCAATTCCACATACTTGCCCACCATACCGATGGTGACTTCACCACCCGGATTGGCTTCTTCGTAGATCACCTGCTCCCATTCGGCCAGGTTGGCTTCCGGTGCATTCAGGTTGAAGCGCTTGCAGATATAGTCATCCAGGCCCTGCGATTTCAGCATGCCAGGAATCTTGTAGATGGAATCAACGTCTTTCAGCGAGATAACCGCTTTTTCAGGGACGTTACAGAACAGGGCGATTTTAGCGCGTTCGTTGGCCGGTACGGCACGGTCAGAACGGCAAATCAGCACGTCTGGCTGAATACCAATCGACAGCAACTCTTTCACCGAGTGCTGGGTCGGTTTGGTTTTCACTTCACCGGCAGCCGCCATATACGGCACCAGCGTCAGGTGCATATACATGGTGTGTTCGCGGCCCACATCAACGGCCATCTGGCGAATCGCTTCCAGGAACGGCAGTGATTCGATATCACCGACCGTGCCGCCGATTTCGACCAGTACCACATCATGACCTTCACCGCCTTCAATAATGCGTTCTTTGATGGCGTTGGTGATGTGCGGAATAACCTGAATGGTTGCGCCCAGATAGTCGCCACGGCGCTCTTTGCGCAGGACTTCTGAGTAGATACGGCCAGTGGTGAAGTTGTTACGACGCGACATTTTGGTACGGATGAAGCGCTCGTAGTGACCCAAATCCAGATCGGTTTCAGCGCCGTCATCAGTGACGAAAACTTCACCGTGCTGCGTCGGGCTCATGGTGCCTGGATCCACGTTGATATACGGGTCCAGCTTCATGATGGTCACGTTCAGACCACGGGCTTCGAGAATGGCTGCGAGGGAGGCTGCGGCAATGCCTTTACCCAGAGAGGAAACGACCCCGCCGGTCACAAAAATATAATTCGTTGTCATGCTGAACCTGAGAGTTTAGGTTTAAAGACGGTGGAATAACCAGGACGGGAAAACAGTATACTGGAAACCGCTATCAGCCACAATTGATGAATCACCGCCATCCTCCAACGCATTGCTGCGGCTAACATAGCCGATAGCCGCCAATGAAATGTTGACGTGCGTCACAAAGTTGCCGTCAGGCTGAATCGAGTAAGCGAAAGCGGTGACTTTATGCACAGCGCTGGAATAATCAGCGCTTCTCGCCCCGTTTCACCTGCTGCCAGGCGGCTTCCATCTGCTCCAGTGTGGCACCCGGCATACTTAACCCCTGTGCAGCGATGATCGCTTCGACTTCGCGGAAGCGGCGCTCAAACTTGTCGTTGGCCTTTTGCAGCGCAGTTTCCGCTTTGCTGCCCAGATGGCGCGACAGGTTAACCGTGGCGAACAGCAGATCGCCAATCTCCTCTTCCAGCTTCTCACCATCCACCACGCTCTGCTGCGCCTCGTGCATCACTTCATCAATCTCTTCATGCACTTTAGCCACCACCGGCCCCAGCGTGGTCCAGTCGAATCCGACATTGCGACAACGCTTCTGAATCTTGTGGGCGCGCATCAGTGCGGGCAGTGCCTTAGGGATATCATCCAGCGCCGAATGCTGGGCTTTGTCAGCCCGCTCAGCGGTTTTTATCGCTTCCCAGTTTTTCAGCACTTCGCTGCTGGTTTCTGCTGTGGCATCGCCAAAAATGTGTGGATGACGGCGCTCCAGCTTGTCGCTGATTGCGTGGCAGACATCCTCAAAATTAAAGCGATCCTGTTCGCTGGCCATCTGCGCATAGAACACCACCTGAAACAGCAGATCGCCCAGCTCACCGCGCAGATCGTCAAAATCTTCGCGCTGGATAGCGTCCAGCACTTCGTAGGTCTCTTCCAGCGTATAGGGCGCGATGGTGGCGAAGGTCTGTTCACGATCCCACGGACAGCCATGTTGTGGATCGCGCAGGGTTTTCATTATGCCAAGCAGGCGCTCAATAGCGTTCATTCAGGAGGATCCTTGATTAGTGAGATGACAGGCAACGGGCGAAGAGGCAAAGCGTACAACACGGCAGGACGCTATTCACCGCGTCCGGCCGTGTCTGGTGGTGCAGAAAACGCCTGCGCAACCTCCAGCTGCCGGTTGCCTCAGTGCCTGCCTGAATATCAGTGCAGGCGACGGGCGTCAATGATATCAGAGACCTGGTTCAGACGCGCCAGGACACGTCCCAGTACCTGATGGTTGTAGATCTCAATATCCATGTCGATGGTCGCCAGCTGTTTTTTGGTGTCGCTGCGGCTTGAGACGCCCAGGACATTCACTTTCTCGTTGGCGAGAATGGTGGTGATGTCACGCAGTAAGCCGCTGCGATCGTTGGCGGTCACGCGCACCACCAGCGAATAGCCGCTGGAGTAACTTTCGCCCCACACCGCATCGACGATACGTTCCGGCGCATGCGAAATGAGTTCAGCCAGCTGGTCGCAGTCGGCGCGGTGAATAGAGATGCCGCGCCCCTGGGTGATGAAGCCGACAATATCATCCCCCGGAATCGGCTGGCAGCAGCGGGCAATGTGGTGCATCAGGTTGCCCACGCCTTCCACGACGACGCGTCCGCTCTCTTTGCGTGAAGAGGGAGTGTACGATTTCTGGGTCAGCTGGCGCAGCGCTTCGCGATCTTCCTCTTCGGCGCTCGGCTTGTTCAGCTTCGCCTGCAGGAAGTTAACCATCTGGTTAAGACGAATATCGCCGCCGCCAATCGCCGCCAGCAGCTCTTCAAGCGAGGTGACGTTATAGCGCGGCAGCAGCAGTTTTTCGGCTTCGCGCAGGCTGATATCCAGCTGATTCAGTTCGTTATCCAGAATCTGCCGTCCGGCGATAATATTCTTGTCGCGATCCTGCTTACGGAACCAGTTGTGGATCTTCGAGCGCCCACGGTTGGTGGTGATGTAGCCCAGATTCGGATTGAGCCAGTCGCGGCTCGGGTTCGGCTGCTTCTGGGTGATCACTTCAACCTGATCGCCCATCTGCAGCTGGTAGGTGAACGGCACGATGCGGCCACCGATTTTCGCGCCGATGCAGCGGTGACCGATGTCGCTGTGAATATGATAGGCAAAGTCGAGCGGCGTCGATCCAGCGGGCAGATCCACCACGTCGCCTTTCGGGGTAAAGACGTAGACCCGGTCATCGAACACCTGGCTGCGGACCTCTTCCAGCAGTTCGCCGGAGTCCGCCATCTCTTCCTGCCAGCTGATGAGCTTACGCAGCCAGGCGATCCGCTCTTCATGACCGGCCGCGCCACGCGCGCTGCTGGAAGTTGGCCCCTCTTTATATTTCCAGTGCGCCGCCACGCCCAGCTCGGCATCTTCATGCATCTGGCGGGTACGGATCTGGATCTCCACCGTTTTGCCCTGCGGCCCTAACACCACCGTATGAATCGACTGGTAGCCGTTGGGTTTGGGGTTAGCGACGTAGTCATCGAATTCACTGGGCAGATGGCGATAGAGCGTATGCACCGTACCCAGCGCACCGTAGCAATCCTGCAGGCGATCGGCGACGATGCGCACCGCCCGCACGTCAAACAGCTCATCAAAGGCCAGCGATTTTTTCTGCATCTTGCGCCAGATGCTGTAGATATGTTTCGGACGGCCATAGACTTCGGCGCGCACGCCCTCTTTGACCATCTCTTTGCGCAGATTGCTGACGAAGTTTTCGATGTACTGCTCACGGTCAATACGCCGCTCATGCAGTAATTTGGCGATGCGCTTATATTCGTCGGGATGCAGATAGCGGAAGCAGTAATCTTCCAGCTCCCATTTGAGCTGACCAATACCGAGACGGTTGGCCAGTGGCGCATAGATATTGGTGCTCTCTTTGGCGGCCAGTACCCGCTCATCTTCCGGCGCATCTTTCATTTCGCGCAGGTTCATGATGCGTTCAGCCAGCTTCAGCACTACGCAGCGGAAATCCTCCACCATCGCCAGCAGCATGCGGCGGACGTTATCCACCTGTTCAGAGGCCATGGAGTCGTTGTGGATCGCTTTCAGCTGGCGGATGGCGTCCATATCGCGCACGCCGTGTACCAGCGAGACAATGCCTTTGCCGACGGCGGTTTCCAGCTCCTCTTCACTCACCACTTCATCGTTAGCCAGCGGGAAAATCAGCGCCGCACACAGGCTTTCGATATCCATGCTGAGCATTGAGAGGATTTCAACCATCTCAATACCGCGCCACAGCAGCAGCGACTGATCAGGATGGCCCTGCGTCTGCGCTTCACAGTAGCGCCACGTCTCGGCCACACGTTGACATGATTGCGGGTTGGCAATACCGAGACTGGCGATCCACTGGTCGAGGGCGAAATCCCCCTCAGTATTTAAATGCGCACTTCTGACCGCAACCATAACCTCTCCTGCACAACGACATACATCGCTTATGTTTTTCTGAACAGCACCATGGATTCGAGATGACGGGTATGTGGGAACATATCCAGCATCGCGACCCTTTCCAATTGGTAGCCTGCCGACAGCAATGTCTGGCTGTCGCGGGCGAGTGTGGTGGGATTACACGAAACATAGACCACGCGATCTGGTGCAAGTTTAACCACATGCGCCATTACGCCCGCAGCCCCGGCGCGTGCCGGATCGAGTAATACCTTGTTAAATCCCTGTGCCGCCCACGGCTGGCGCGACACTTCTTCTTCCAGATTATGCTGAAAGAAACTGACATTTTTAAGATTATTCAAATCAGCATTATACGCTGCCTGCCGCACTAATGCTGCAATCCCCTCCACACCAACCACATTATGTACGAAGATTCCTATAGGAAGTGTGAAGTTTCCCATGCCGCAAAACAGATCCAGCACCCGGTCTTCCGGCTGCAGATCGAGCCAGGCAATTGCCTTCGCGACCATCTGCTGATTAACACCATCGTTAACCTGAATAAAATCCTGTGGGCTGAAGGTTAGCTTAAGCTGGTGAGATTGATAAAACGGCGTCGACTCATTTAACGCACTCAACTCTTCCTCGCCCGCATCCAGGAACAGCATCAGCTGATGCTTATGCGAAAACTGTTCCAGTTTTTCACGGTCATCCGCATGCAGCGCATCAAGATGGCGCAGAATCATCAGCGGCCCGTTGTCTGCCAGCACCAGCTCCACATGCCCGAGACGCCTGACGGCGCGTAAGTCACTGAGACACTGATGCAATGGAACCAGTAAAGCCTCAAGTTCGGGCACTAAAATGGGGCATTGCTGAATATCAACCAGATCGTTGCTGGCTTCCTGACGGAAGCCCATCTGCAACCGCTGCGCCTTATTTTGCCATTGCAGCCCCAGACGGGCGCGACGACGATAGCCCCAGGGCTGACCGGCAATCACCTCATCCACCGCCACCTCTTGTGCGGCGGCCTGGCGCAGCATCCGGCTCAGCGCCTGGGCTTTGCTCTGCTGTTGCAGCGCCACATCGGCATGCTGCTGCTGGCAGCCGCCGCAGCGTTCATAATGCGGGCAGCGTGGCGTGACGCGCGCCGGACTGCGGCTAATCAGTCGTGTCACTTTCGCCCGGGCAAATTGACGTTTATCCTCTGTCAGCATGACCTCCGCCTGTTCCCCAGGCAGGGCACCGGCGACAAAAAGGGTTTTGCCCTTGTGACGCGCCACCCCTTGTCCGAACGGATCGAGCGCCTCAATGGTGACGGTGATCCGTTGTTGCGTCGTCACGCGCTGTTTTGCAACGTAAAATTGCGCCATAGTGTTATTAATTCTCTTTATCGAAAACGACCTGCATTGTTTTTGTCGACAGCATGCACAGGGACGTTAATGCCGGAGTAGCCAGGCGACTATTATGACCAAATACAGCCTGCGGGCGCGAATGATGATTTTAATTCTGGCACCCACGCTGATGGTTGGCCTGCTGCTCAGCTCATTTTTTGTGGTGCACCGTTACAATGAACTGCAGCGCCAGGTTATCGATGCCGGAGCCAATATCATTGAACCGCTGGCGATCTCCAGCGAATACAGCATGACCTGGCACAACCGTGACGCCATGCGTGAACTGGTCAGCCTGCTGCACCGCCGCCATTCCGGCATCGTCCGGGCGATCTCGGTGTTTGATAATCACAACCAGCTCTACGTCACCTCCAATCACAAGCAGAACCTCAGCCTGCTGCAACAGGATGATATCCGCGCCCTGCCCGACGATGTCTCCATGGAACGTCACGGCAACGTATTGATTCTGCGCACTCCGATCACCACAGAGCGTTACGATGTGGATGAATTGCCGGACGAAGATGCCAAGCCGTCGGGCAATCCGCTGGGCTACGTGGCGATAGAGCTGGATCTGCAGTCGGTGCGCCTGCAGCAGTACAAAGAGGTGTTTGTCGCCACGCTGATGCTGCTCTTCTGTCTCTGCCTGGCCATGCTATTTGCCTATCGTCTGATGCGTGATGTCACCGGCCCGATCCGCAATATGGTCACCACCGTTGACCGCATCCGTCGCGGCCAGCTCGACAGCCGCGTTGAGGGATACATGCTGGGTGAACTCAGCATTCTGAAAAACGGGATTAATGCGATGGCGATGTCGCTGACCGCCTATCACGAAGAGATGCAGCACAATATCGATCAGGCGACCTACGATCTGCGAGAGACGCTGGAACAGCTGGAGATTCAGAACGTTGAGCTGGATCTGGCGAAGAAACGCGCCCAGGAAGCGGCGCGTATCAAATCTGAGTTTCTGGCCAATATGTCGCATGAGCTGCGGACGCCGCTTAATGGCGTGCTGGGCTTTACCCGGCAGATGCTGAAAACCCAGCTGCGCACCACCCAGCGCGACTATATGCAGACCATTGAACGTTCAGCCAATAACCTGCTCAGTATTATCAATGACGTGCTCGATTTCTCGAAGCTGGAAGCGGGCAAACTGATGCTGGAGGCGATCCCCTTCCCGCTGCGTGCCACACTGGATGAAACGCTGGTGCTGCTGGCCCCGTCGGCGCATGACAAAGGGCTGGAGCTGACGGTGGTGTGTGACAGCAGCGTGCCGGACAATGTGATTGGCGATGCGCTGCGCCTGCAACAGATTCTGATTAACCTGATCGGTAACGCCATCAAGTTTACCGAGAAAGGGTATATCGGCCTGCGTGTCGGACAGCGGGTGATTACGCAGTCGCGCGTCGAGCTGGAGATTCAGGTTGAAGATAGCGGCATCGGCATCTCTGAGCAGCAACAGACACAGCTTTTCCAGGCGTTCCGTCAGGCTGACGCCAGCATTTCGCGCCGTCATGGCGGCACCGGGCTGGGGCTGGTGATCACGCAGAAACTGGTGCGGGAGATGGGCGGCGAAATCACCTTCAGCAGCCAGCCGGACAAGGGCTCCACCTTTGTGATTCGCGTGCAGCTGGATCTCAATCCCAATGCGCCCGGCATGCCACGCGTGCTGGATGCGCTGTCACATGCGCGCATTGCCTATGTTGAAGCGGATGCTAACGTTGCCAGCGCAGCACTGGAGATGTTGAGCGCCACACCATTGCAGATCGATTACAGCGAAACGCTGGAGGGTTTAAAAGCGTCTCACTATCCGCTGCTGCTGATGGCGATGCCGGTCGACATCAGTCAGCCCGAGCTGCTCAATGAACGCATGATTAATGCGCTGCTGGATCGGGCCGACAACGTGCTGATGGCGCTCCCCAGCCCGATGATGTTGCTGGCGGATGAGCTGAAGGTACGCGGCATTGACGGTTGCATCGCTAAACCGATCTCCCTGACGCGACTCCTGCCGATGTTACTGGATCTGCATACCCGTCAGATCAGTGAACTGCCGCTTTCACCCCGGCTGCCGCTGACGCTGATGGCGGTGGATGATAACCCCGCCAACCTCAAGCTGATTGGCGCGCTGCTGGAGGAGCAGGTGCAGAACATCCTGCTGTGCAGCAGCGCCGAACACGCCATCCGTGAGGCACGTCAGCAGTCGCTGGATGTGATTCTGATGGATATTCAGATGCCGGACATCGATGGCATTCGCGCCAGCGAAATTATCCGCAGCATGCCGCATCATGCCAGTACACCGATTGTGGCGGTCACCGCCCATGCGATTGATGGCGAGCGTGAGCAATTGATCAAGGCGGGCATGAATGACTATCTTGCCAAACCGATTGATGAGAGCAAGTTAAGACAGTTGCTGGCGCGCTATACGCCACCACCAGTGGTCACCGTGCCGGAACTGCTGCCAATATTACCCACGCTGGACTGGCAACTGGCGCTGCGACAGGCGGCGAACAAAGCCGATCTGGCGCGCGATCTGCTGCGAATGCTGCTGGAATTTTTACCGGAAGTGCATGCGAAGATGGCGCAGTTTATGTCGACCAATGAGGTCAACGCCCTGCGTGAGATTATTCACAAGCTGCACGGCAGTGCCAGCTACAGCGGCGTGCCGCGCATGAAGCAACTCTGCCATCAGCTGGAAAGAGAGCTGCTGGAGGCCAGCGATATCGCTGCGCTGGAGCCGGAACTGCTGGAGCTGCAGGATGAGATGGAGAACGTCGCCCGAGAAGCCCGCCAGCTGTTAGGGATTGGATAAGGCTGGCGGTGAGTTAAACCCGGCCGATGTGGAGTGGCCGGGTAATGCTGGTGGTTAGTTAAACCCGGCCAGCTTTAACGTGGCTGCCACATTACGCGCCGTCATCTCAACATTCTTTCCGGCGCTGGCGAGTGCCTCATCCAGGGAACAGATGCTGTAGAGCACGCTGAATACCGCATCGATCCCGTGCTGATGCACCACGCCGACATCGGCCGTCAGGCTTCCGGCGATGCCAATCACCGGCTTATTAAAGCGCTTTGCCACGCTGGCGACGCCGATCGGCACCTTGCCATTAATACTCTGGCTGTCGATACGCCCTTCACCGGTAATTACCAGGTCAGCATCTTTTACCTCTTCCGCCAGCCCCAGCGCTTCAGTAACAATCTCAATGCCGCGCCGCAGCTCTGCCTGACAGAAGGCGTGCAGCGCCGCCCCCATACCGCCCGCTGCGCCGCCGCCCGGAATATGCAGCACATCAATATCGAGATCGCGGTGAATAATCGCGGCGTAATGGGCCAGCGCCTGATCGAGCTGCTGCACCAGCGCCGGTGTCGCCCCTTTCTGCGGGCCGAAAATGGCCGATGCACCCTCTTTGCCCGTCAGCGGATTCGTGACGTCACAGGCCACTTCAATGCGGCACTGATGAATGCGGGCGTCCAGCGCGTCAATATCGATGCTGGCAAGATCGGCGAGTGCACCGCCACCGTGACCGATCTCGCAGCCCTGGTCGTCCAGCAGCCGGGCGCCCAGCGCCTGCATCATGCCGGCTCCGCCATCATTGGTGGCGCTGCCGCCGATACCAATGATGATGTGGCCGACCCCCTTATCCAGCGCATGTCTGATCAACTCGCCGGTGCCAAATGAGGTCGTTATCAGCGGGTCACGCTGCGATGCAGGCACCCGCTCCAGTCCACTGGCCGCTGCCATTTCGATATAGGCGGTGGACTCATCGCCGGACAGGCCATAGAAGGCGTCAACCTCTGTTCCCAGCGGCCCCGTCACCTTCAGCCTGACGATTTTTCCCTTCGTCGCCGCCACCATCGCTTCTACCGTTCCTTCACCGCCGTCGGCGACCGGTATTTTCACGTAATGCGCATCGGGAAAGATGTCACGGAAACCCGCTTCAATCGCCGATGCCACATCCAGGGCGGATAAACTCTCTTTATATGAATCCGGTGCGATTACGATTTTCATAGGCAATCCGAGCGCAGTTGAGTAATTGAAACGGCTCTGAACCAGTCCGGTTTCCGCAGAGACCGACACCGGGTTTTAGCGGGCGATTTCAACCTTCGCTAACTTCTCATAATAGCAGGCCAGCGCGCTGTGGTCGGCGCTACCCTGCCCGTCGTTACGCAGCGCCTGCATCATCTCCATCACCGCCGCCGTCAGCGGCAGATGCGCGCCGATGCTGTGCGAGGTATCCAGCGCGTTCGCCAGATCTTTGATATGCAGGTCAATGCGGAAGCCAGGTTTGAAGTTGCGATCCATCACCATGGGCGCTTTGGCATCCAGTACCGTACTGCCGGCCAGGCCGCCACGAATCGCCTGATAGACCAGATCCGGATTTACACCCGCTTTGGTCGCCAGTGATAACGCCTCGGACATCGCCGCAATATTCAGCGCCACAATCACCTGGTTGGCCAGCTTAGTCACGTTACCCGCACCGATGTCGCCGGTATGCACCACCGATCCCGCCATCGATTTCATGATGTCGTAGCAGGTATCGAACACCGCTTTATCACCGCCGACCATCACAGAGAGCGTGCCTTCAATCGCTTTGGGTTCACCGCCACTGACCGGCGCATCCAGCATTTTGATCCCTTTTTCTGCCAGCGCATCATGGACTTCACGGCTCGCCAGCGGCGCAATGGAGCTCATGTCGATGACCACCAGGCCTG
Source organism: Pantoea sp. K16 (assembly GCF_048452805.1). Classification (NCBI taxonomy): domain Bacteria; kingdom Pseudomonadati; phylum Pseudomonadota; class Gammaproteobacteria; order Enterobacterales; family Erwiniaceae; genus Pantoea; species Pantoea sp. K16. The sequence goes on from NZ_JBLWNV010000018.1 coordinate 74,327, forward strand.
GCTTCGCCCCTTCGATAATGCCATTTTTACCCAGGCAGACTTCAATGACCTGCGGCGAGTTGGGCACCATGGTAATCACCACATCGCACTGCTCAGCCACCTCTTTTGGCGATTTCGCCACGGTCGCGCCCAGTTCAGTCAGTTCCGCTTCGTTGTCAGCGTTATGATCGCGCACCACCAGCGAATAACCGGCTTTCACCAGATTTTTACTCATTGGTTTGCCCATAATACCCAGGCCGATAAATCCAATTTTCATTGCGTTTCCCCTTGATTGATTAGCGCTTAAATTTGTCGCATAACGCCTGAGAGGCGTTGCGGAACATACCGACATCGCTGCCGACGGCGACAAAAGTGGCACCCCACTCCAGATAACGACGCGCGTCCGCTTCCACCGGTGCCAGAATGCCGCTCGGCTTACCGGCGGCTTTGGCGCGTTCAAAAATGTGTTTAATCACTTTCAGCACTTCAGGATGCGCAGGCTGACCGAGATAGCCCAGCGCAGCAGAGAGATCGCCCGGCCCGACAAAAATACCGTCGACACCGTCCACCGCCGCGATGGCGTCAATGTTGTCGACCGCCTGCTGGGTTTCGATCTGCACCAGCACCGTGATGTTGTCATTGATGGTGCTGTTGTAATCCGGCAGGGTGCCGTACATGTTGCTGCGGTGCGAAACCGAGACACCGCGAATGCCGGCTGGCGGATAGCGGGTTGATGCGACGGCACGCACTGCTTCCTCTTCGGTCTCGACAAATGGCACCAGGAAGTTGTTAAACCCGATATCCAGCAGACGCTTAATGATCACCGGCTCGTTGCAGGGCGGACGCACCACGGGCGCACTGTGGCTGCCTTTAAGCGCCATCAGCTGTGGCACAAACGTGGTGATATCGTTGGGCGCGTGTTCGCCATCCAGGACCAGCCAGTCAAAACCGGCCAGCCCTAAAATCTCGGTTGAGATCGGGCTGGCAAGCGCACACCAGCTGCCGATCAGGGTTTCACCCGCTAACAAACGACGACGAAATCCATTTGGCCAGGCTGCATTACTCATGGTTAAACTCCTGTGACGATGGCTCCCCGTGGGGAGCCGAAAAGGTTAACGTACCAGGCAGGGACGTTTGTTGTCGTAGGTCCATCCCGGCACTAAAAATTGCATCGCTTCGGCATCGTCACGCGCGCCCAGCCCCTGCTTCTGATAGAGCGCGTTGGCCTGCATCACCTGATCCATATCCAGCTCGACGCCGAGACCGGGCTTCTGCGGTACCTGCACCATGCCGCCTTTGATCTGGAATGGCTCTTTGGTCAGGCGCTGATTGCCCTCCTGCCAGATCCAGTGGGTATCAATGGCGGTGATCGCGCCCGGCGCGGCAGCGGCGACGTGGGTGAACATCGCCAGCGAAATATCGAAGTGGTTATTGGAGTGCGAGCCCCATGTCAGGCCGAAGTCGTGACACATCTGTGCTACCCGCACCGAACCCTGCATGGTCCAGAAGTGCGGATCCGCCAGCGGAATGTCCACCGACTGCAGCGACAGGGTATGGCCCATCTGACGCCAGTCGGTGGCGATCATATTGGTGGCGGTTGGCATGCCGGTGGCGCGACGGAACTCCGCCATCACTTCACGGCCGGAGTAACCCTGCTCCGCGCCACAGGGATCTTCTGCGTAGGCGAGCACATCTTTGAGCTGTTTGCCGAGCATGATCGCCTCGTTGAGCGACCAGGCCCCGTTGGGATCGAGGGTGATACGGGCTTCAGGAAAACGCTTAGCCAGCGCAGTAACCGCTTCGGCCTCTTCGCCGCCGCGCAGTACGCCGCCTTTGAGTTTGAAATCGTTGAAACCATATTTCTCATACGCCGCTTCCGCCAGCCGCACCACCGTCTCCGGGGTTAGTGCTTCTTCGTGGCGCAGGCGATACCAGTCGCAGGGATCGCTCTCCTGGCTCTGGTAAGAGAGGGACGTTTTGCGGCGGTCGCCGATGTAGAAGAGGTAGCCGAGCATCTCAACGCGGTCGCGCTGCTGTCCGTCGCCCAGCAGCGAGGCCACATTAACTTCCAGATGCTGACCCAGCAGGTCGAGCAGCGCCGCTTCAATGCCGGTCACCACATGAATAGTGGTGCGCAGATCGAAGGTCTGGGTGCCGCGCCCGCTGGCATCGCGGTCGGCGAAGGTGCTGCGCACCAGGCTGAGAATGTTTTTGTATTCGCCCACGGTTTTGCCAATCACCAGCGACGCTGCATCTTCCAGCGTCTGGCGGATTTTTTCGCCGCCCGGGATTTCGCCGACGCCGGTGTGTCCGGCGTTATCTTTGATAATCACAATGTTGCGGGTAAAGAATGGCGAGTGAGCGCCGCTGAGGTTCAGCAGCATGCTGTCGTAGCCTGCGACCGGAATAACCTGCATGGCGGTGACTTTCGGTGTTGAACTCATCTCCTGCTCCTTATGCTGTTGCACGGCCAAATGCCGGGCGTTTGCGATCAAATGTCCAGCCGGGGACCAGATATTGCATCGCCGTAGCGTCGTTACGCGCACCGGCGGGCAGTGACTGATAAAGCTGATTGGCTTTGTTTACCTGCTCCCAGTCGAGCTCAATGCCCAGACCCGGCGCATCCGGTACGGCAATTTTCCCGTTGCGGATTTGCAGCGGATTTTTCGTCAGGCGCTGATCGCCCTCCTGCCAGATCCAGTGGGTATCAATCGCGGTAGGATTGCCTGGCGCTGCCGCACCCACATGGGTGAACATCGCCAGCGAAATATCGAAGTGGTTATTGGAGTGGCAGCCCCAGGTGAGGCCCCACTCATCGCAGAGCTGCGCGACCCGCACGGCGCCGCTCAGCGTCCAGAAGTGAGGATCCGCCAGCGGAATATCGACTGCATTAAGCATCACCGCGTGATTCATCTCGCGCCAGTTAGTGGCGATCATATTGGTGGCCACCGGTAAGCCGGTTGCGCGCCGGAACTCGGCCATCACTTCACGTCCCGAATAGCCCTGCTCCGCGCCGCACGGATCTTCGGCGTAGCTCAGCACATCCTGCATCCCTTTACACAGCGCTATCGCCTCGTCCAGCAGCCAGGCGCCGTTCGGGTCGACCGTAATGCGGGCGTCGGGAAAGCGCTGCTTCAGCGCCGCCGCGGTGGCAATCTCCTGCTCGCCCGGCAACACGCCGCCTTTGAGCTTAAAATCTTTGAAGCCATATTTATCCTGCGCCGCCTCAGCCAGCCGCACCACGGCATCGCTGGTCAGCGCTTCCTGATGACGCAGGTGATACCAGTCGTGGCTGGCCTGCTCACCACTCAGATAGGGCAGATCGGTCTTGCGGCGGTCGCCGAGATAGAACAGATAGCCCAGCACCGTCACTTCATCACGCTGTTTACCTGGCCCCAGCAGTTCAGCCACCGGTACGCCCAGACACTGTCCCAGCAGATCGAGCAGCGCCGCTTCCAGCGCGGCTACTGCGTTGACCCGCAACTCAAAAGTCCAGGCACCGTTGCCGAAGGTGGTGAAGTCAGCCGACTGATTGCCTTTGTGCACCTGCTGCACCAGACGGTTCATTCGCGCAATCTGCTGGCCTTTCACCTGCGGAATCGCCTCTACCAGCGTCTGATAGATGGTGTCGCCGCCGGGGGCTTCACCGACGCCGGTGTGACCGGCGCTGTCGGTGAGAACCACAATATTGCGGGTAAAACAGGCGTTGTGCGCACCGCCAATATTGAGCAGCATGCTGTCATAGCCGGCGACCGGGATAACCTGCATCTCAGTAATCACCGGCGAACTTTGCGTATTCATAATGCATCCTTACCGGGCCAGGTTTTCAGTTCGACACGTTTGATATCGCCCGCGATCACCAGGAAGCTGAATGCGGCGACAAAGGCATGAATACCGACATAGATCAGCGCGCCTTCAAAGGAGCCGCTGGTGGCGATGATGTAACCGATGGCGATAGGCGTCACGATGCCAGAGAAGTTACCGAACATGTTGAACAGACCGCCGCTCAGGCCACTGATCTCTTTCGGTGCGGTATCTGCCATCACCGCCCAGCCCAGCGCACCGATGCCTTTACCAAAGAACGCCAGTGCCATGAAGAACACCACCACCCATTCGGTATCGGTGTAGTTACACATCACCATCGAAATAGAGAGCAGCATGCCGAGCACGATCGGCGTTTTACGCGCGATATTCAGGGAGCCGGTTTTACGCATCAGCCAGTCGGAGATCACCCCACCCAGTACGCCGCCGAGGAAGCCGCACACCGCCGGAATCGAGGCAATAAAGCCCGCTTTGAGAATCGACATGCCGCGCGCCTGTACCAGATAGACCGGGAACCAGGTGATAAAAAAGTAGGTTAAGGCGTTAACGCAGTACTGACCGAGGTAGATACCCAGCATCATGCGTGACGTCAGCAGCTGTTTGATCTGGAACCACTTCTCGTTCCAGCTCACTTTGCGGCTATCCTTTTTGACATCCATGTTGATCAGCGCACCGCCCTGCTCCATGTACTCCAGTTCGGCTTTATTCACGCCTGGGTGATCGGTGGGATCGTGGATCACTTTCAGCCAGATGAAACTGAGGATGATGCCCAGGCCGCCCATGAACCAGAACACGTGCGCCCAGCCCACGGAAGAGACCAGCCAGCCCATGATGGGCGCGAAGATAACGGTGGCGAAGTATTGGGCCGAGTTGAAGATCGCCACGGCCGTGCCGCGCTCCTGCGCCGGAAACCAGGCCGCGACGATGCGGCTGTTGCCAGGGAAAGAGGGCGCTTCGGCCAGTCCCACCAGGAAGCGCAGAATAAACAGCGACATGATGATGCCGAAGCCGCTGAACAGATCGACGAACCCTTGCAAAAAGGTAAAGAGCGACCAGGTAAAGATGCTCCAGAAATAGACGCGTTTTGAGCCGAAGCGGTCAAGCAGCCAGCCGCCCGGAATCTGACCAATAACATACGCCCATGAGAAGGCTGAGAAGATATAGCCGAGTCCGACCGAATCGAGGCCAATATCTTTTGACATCGCCGAACCGGCAATCGAAATCGTTGCGCGGTCACCGTAGTTGAATGAGGTGACGATAAATAACATCACCACAATCCAGTAACGGGCATTGGTGCGTTTCTGCACCGTTTCCGCGGTCTGGCTGAAACTATTCATGATGCACTCCTGAAATATAGCGTGAGCTACATTCGCTCTGACTGCATACACATCGCGTTGGGTATCAGAGAGAAGTTGGGTTAAACACGGCGATCTTTTTGTTTTGGCAAACTTTATTTATCCATCCGGCGTCTGGCAGCCGCGGCCGGTAATAACTCCAGGCAACCTCTTTCGGATGAATAATACGTCGTGACAGATAACCTGACTTTGGCTAACGGAATTCAGTATAAGAACAGGCTGAGGCGATCACATTGGCGCATCGCCCTGGAATAATCGCCTTATTCAAGTGATTGTCTGGCGAATGCACAAAATCCTGCGGTATAGCTCACGAAAGTGGCAAATACCCGTGCAAAATCCGCCCCGGATAACGCTTTCCCACGCTGTTTGTGAGGGTCTTCACTTGCTTTTGGATAATCGACCCAAAACAGCGAGACGAATTGCCTTAATGGTGGTCATTTGCACAATGCGCGACCCGCCCCGCCTCCCTATACTGAAGCTGGCAAACAAGGGTGTGACAGGTCAGATCATTACAGCGTGCCGCACAAGTACGGTACGACAGACGGGAAGGTGAGCGATGAACCCAAAAACAGATGAACAACCGCTCTATATCAAAGTCCATGAGCACGACAATGTGGCGATTGTGGTTAACAGCCTCGGTCTGCCAGCCGGCACGCAGTTTGCGGATGGCCTGACCCTCACTGAGCATGTGCCGCAGGGCCACAAAGTGGCGCTGAGCGCGATTAATCAGGGTGCAGAGATCGTGCGTTATGGCGAAGTCATAGGCTTCGCATTGCGGGATATTGCCCAAGGCAGCTGGATTGATGAATCACTGGTTGCGCTGCCGGAAGCCCCTCCGCTGGAGAGTCTGCCGTTAGCCACTCAGGTTCCGCCTGATTTGCCGCCGCTGGAGGGCTATACCTTTGAAGGTTACCGCAATGCGGATGGCAGCGTAGGCACGCGTAACCTGCTCGGCATCACCACCAGCGTCCACTGCGTGGCCGGTGTGGTGGATCATGTCGTACAGATCATTGAACGGGATTTACTGCCGCGCTATCCGAACGTGGATGGTGTGGTTGCCCTGAACCACCTTTATGGCTGTGGTGTGGCGATCAACGCACCGGCGGCGGTCGTGCCGATTCGCACCATTCATAACCTGGCGCTGAATGCGAATTTCGGCGGCGAAGTGATGATCGTCAGCCTCGGCTGTGAAAAGTTACAGCCAGAGCGTCTGCTGACTGGCACCCCCGACGTGCAGGCGATTTCGCTGGACGAACATGACATCGTGCGTCTGCAGGATGAAAAGCTGGTGGGCTTTGGCGCGATGGTCAATGAGATTCTGCAGGTGGCGGAGCGTCATCTCCAGCGGCTGAATCAGCGCCAGCGCGAAACCTGCTCCGCAGCAGAGCTGATTGTCGGCATGCAGTGTGGTGGCAGCGATGCATTTTCGGGCGTGACGGCAAATCCGGCAGTGGGCTTCGCCTCTGATCTCCTGGTGCGTTGCGGTGCCACCGTGATGTTCTCGGAAGTCACGGAAGTGCGTGATGCGATTCACCTGCTGACGCCGCGGGTGATTAATCAGGAAGTCGGTAAGCGCTTACTGGAGGAGATGGCCTGGTATGATAATTACCTCGACCAGGGCCAGACCGATCGCAGCGCTAACCCGTCGCCGGGCAATAAAAAAGGCGGGCTGGCGAACGTAGTGGAAAAAGCACTTGGCTCGATCGCAAAATCGGGACGCAGCGCCATTGTTGAAGTGCTCTCTCCCGGCCAGCGGCCCACGCGACGCGGATTGATCTACGCAGCGACGCCCGCCAGCGATTTTGTCTGCGGTACGCAGCAGCTGGCATCCGGTATCACCCTGCAGGTGTTTACTACTGGTCGCGGTACGCCTTACGGTCTGGCCGCGATTCCGGTGATCAAGATGGCGACGCGTAATGCGCTGGCAGAGCGCTGGCACGATCTGATGGACATCAATGCCGGGACGATTGCTACCGGTGAAGAGAGTATTGAGCAGGTGGGCTGGCGACTGTTTGAATTGATTCTGGATATCGCCAGTGGCAGGAAGCAGACCTGGTCCGATCGCTGGGGCATTCGTAATCAGCTGGCGGTGTTTAACCCGGCGCCTGTCACCTGACAGTGCACTCAACGGATATCGCCGTGCGCACACTACAGGCTTATCTCTGTTAAGGCAGAGATAAGCCTGGCCTTGCAATCAGAGCTGCGCGCCCCAGGCTTCAACCCACGGCGAGGTAACCGCCTCCGGTTCCGGATTTTCAGTGGCATCAACCAGTAACACCTCACCAACCCGCTGAGCGCCCTGCTCCTGCAGCAGCGCGTCAAAGGTTTTACCCGCGCCACAGAAATGGTCATAGCTGCTGTCACCCAGCGCAATCACGCCATAGCGCAGCGCGGGCTGATGACCGAGCTGATCTTTAATCGCATGGAACAGACCTGAAATCGTGTCGGGAAAATCGCCATGCCCGGTAGTAGAAGTGACAATTAACGCCACGTCGCTGGCATAGTTTTGCCAGTCAGCCAGCGTCGGATCGTCAAACACCGTTACGCTGTGCCCCTGCTGCTGCAGAATGGGCTCTGCTTCTTCCGCGACCAGTAGCGCATTGCCATATACCGTACCTACAAAAATGCCAATCTTTGCCATCTGCTTTCTCCCTTATTCTGAAACGTTATCCTGTCCTGGCGCTGCGTCAAACTCAACCCGCGGCACCTCAGGAATGCGATCCTGCCAGCCAAACTGGTTCATCAGGTTCTGCCAGACGCCATCCAGTCCGGCGCGAAGCAGCAACGGTTCACCGGTCACCGGATGAGTTAATGCCAGGCTGCTGGCGTGCAGCATCAGGCGGTTAGCGCCAAAATGTTCGGCAGCACCCCGGTTCTGACGCAGATCGCCGTGCGCCGAATCGCCAATAATCGGATGACGCAGGTGTGACATATGACGACGCAGCTGATGCTTGCGACCGGTTTTAGGAGCCAGTTCAACCAGGCTATAACGCGAAGTGGGATAACGGCCAATGCCGACCGGCATCTCGACCGTTGCCAGTGACTGATAATCGGTGACCGCGGGCTGTGCGGTGCGCGCTTCCGTGGCGTGTTTATCGGCAATTTTATCCAGCTCTTCCACCAGCGGATAATCGAGCGTCCCGCTGCTCTCCAGCCAGCCGCGAACCACAGCATGGTAGGTTTTCTGCATCTGGTGCTGTTCAAACTGCAGCGAAAGCAGACGTCCGACTTCACTGGAGAGCCCCATCAGCAGTACCCCTGACGTCGGCTTGTCGAGACGATGCGCCGTAAACACATGCTGCCCAATCTGATCACGAACGGTCTGCATCACAAACACCGTTTCATGGCGATCCAGCCAGCTGCGATGAACCAGCCAGCCGCTGGGCTTGTTGACGGCAACCAGCCACTCATCCTGATAGAGTATCTCCAGCATCAGTGGGCAGCATCCGTGATTAACGCATCAAGTTGACGCAGGGTCAGCAACAGCGGTGCAATACCCGGCTGGTCAGGCACCAGAGCCACCTCATAATAGGGGGCCACGGCAAAATTTTGTGGTAACGGATGTCGGGCCGCAATCAGGGCATGCATCCGCGGGACTAACACCCACTGGAGCCACTGCAGCGGCTCCAGCGTATCCAGGCAAAAGGGTTCGCGGCTCTCGAGCGCCCCCTCGGCCGGCGGGGTACTCTGCCAGAGATGATGCTCACGCATCACCGCTTCCAGTTGTTCCAGCCGTTGCGTAATCAATTGTTCAGGCGTCATGCGCCACCTCCGCGAGCAGTCAAAAATGGGCGGCAAGCATATCACTTGTTGGCACAGGCACAAAAAAAGGGAGCACTGTATAAACAGTGCTCCCGGTTCGTTTGCAGCCATCCCGCCACGTTAATGCTCCCTGCTCTTCCATGACAACTTGTCCAGTGCGAACTCCTGTCGCGCATCGTCCTGATGTATCCTTAGCATCCTGGCCCACCACCTCTTCTGAGGGGGTTCTCATTCTCCATCCTGGAGGTGTCCCTTGCTCAATCCTGAGCGATCCTGTTTCATCCTGAAACCTTCCGTGTGCCGTAAGCTCCGTTACGTTCCTGCCTCATGGCTTATCATCATCCTGACGATATCTTTTTCCTGAGCTTCCTGCAGTGCGAAACATTTTGACAGAACTCGTTACGCGCACAAGGTACTCACAGCAGAACTTTACGAAATGTGCGGCGTAAATTCAGATAAACGCCATTAAGTTGATGATTCACAATATTTTTACATCTCAGCCTTCCGGAAGTCTCACCTGTTATATAGCGATCTCTCACAGCACATGTAAGAGATGTCTCACAAGGTCAGGGGCAAATCACTGCAACTCAGATGATAACCGGTTGTAATGACTTAAGAAATATCTCAAGCGTTTCCGCTAATTTCACACGCTGTTTACCGCCGGGCTGCTCCAGAATCACTTCGCCGCTGAGATTAGAAAGCGAGATGATCTCCTGTTCTGACTCGGTGGTGGCGATAAACAGCGTAGGCGACTGTTTAAGGCGGCGCTGCATCACCAGATGCCCGATCAGATTCTCCTGTAAACGCAGGAAATCATCCTCACTCCAGACCTGTAAGAGTGTCAGCTGATTCTCACCAAAACTGGCCTGCATATCGCCGGCAAACTGCGTGGTATAGAAAGCCGTGATCTGCGGCTGGAGCTGGATGTCGATCGCCCGCTCAACCGCATCCAGCGTCTGTGGCAGAGTAAAAGGCTGCGGCTGCCAGACGACCCGCTGATCGCGATCCTCCAGGGCACAGGGCGAAGGTACGCCAAAGAGATCGCTGCTGGCCGGCGCATGCCCGGCCTGCTGAAGCCAGTGCTGGCAGTACCGGGTGGTAAAGTCGCGCAACGCGGCGGCAGTTTGCTGCATCATTCATATTCTCACTTCTGATGGGTTACACTTAGCCACTTTGATTAATTTTGGTGGTAACCGCAATGACTACTCACGAACAGGATCAGGCACTCAGCAACCTGACGCTGGGCAAACCCACAGCCTATCACGATCATTATGACAACAGCTTATTGCAGGCGGTGCCGCGCAGCCTGAATCGTGAACCCCTTGGCCTGTTTCCCGACAGCCTGCCCTTTACCGGCAGTGATATCTGGACCCTGTATGAACTCTCGTGGCTCAACAGCAAAGGTCTGCCACAGGTTGCCGTTGGCGAAGTGGTGCTCGATGCGCAGAGCCGCAACCTTATCGAGTCAAAAAGCTTCAAGCTCTACCTTAACAGTTTCAACCAGACCCGCTTTGCCGACTGGGGCGAGGTTCGTCAGACGCTGGAGCGGGACCTGAGTGCCTGTGCTGAAGGTGAAGCGCGGGTCGCGCTGTTCCGTCTCAATGAAGTGGAAGGTCAGCCCATCGGCCATTTTGAGGGGGTTTGTATTGATGAGCAGGATATCGCCATAGAGGATTACCGCTTCAATGCTGACTATCTGGCCGATGCTGCGGGCAGCGAAATCGTTGAAGAGACGCTGGTCAGCCACCTGCTCAAGTCAAACTGTCTGATTACCAATCAGCCCGACTGGGGCTCCGTGATGATTCGTTATAAAGGCCCGCGTATCGACCGTGAAGCGCTGCTGCGCTATCTGGTCTCATTCCGCCAGCACAACGAATTTCACGAGCAGTGTGTCGAACGCATTTTTAATGATGTGATGCGTTTCTGCCATCCGGAAGCGCTGACGGTGTATGCACGCTACACCCGTCGTGGCGGGCTGGATATCAATCCATGGCGCACTAATGTGCCCTTCTCGCCCGGTTTTTCGCGGCTGGTCCGTCAGTAGTTTGCGAGACTTCTCGCAGGCTGCGTGCACTAAGCGCAGTTCCGCTTGAGCTGTGCGGGCCGACAAGGCTACTCTGGTGATGGCGGCTACCTGCGGGTGGCCGACCAGGGATTTTCGTCACTGCCGTTGCAGTGCCAACACGCACCCAGGCGGGTGTAAAGGAGTTCATTTGATTACCCATATCAGCCCTCTTGGCTCAATGGATCTGCTTTCACAGCTGGAAGTCGATATGCTCAAGCGCACAGCCAGCAGCGACCTCTACCAGCTGTTTCGCAACTGCTCTCTTGCCGTGCTTAACTCCGGCAGCCAGACTGACAGCAGCCAGGAGCTGCTCTCCCGCTTTGAAAATTTCGACATCAATGTGTTGCGCCGTGAGCGCGGCGTCAAACTGGAGCTGATCAATCCACCGGAAGAGGCGTTTGTGGATGGCCGCATCATCCGTTCACTGCAGGCTAACCTGTTTGCGGTGCTGCGTGACATCCTGTTTGTCAGCGGTCAGCTCAACATGCCGGGTCGGTTCACTGCGGCTGAAGAAAATGACTCCGCCACTATCACCAACACCGTGTTTTCCATTCTGCGTAACGCGCGGGCACTGCACATCGGCGAGTATCCCAACACCGTGGTCTGCTGGGGCGGTCACTCGATCAACGCCGTTGAGTACCAGTATTGCCGCAATGTCGGAACTCAGCTTGGACTGCGTGAACTGAACATCTGTACCGGCTGCGGGCCAGGCGTGATGGAAGCGCCAATGAAAGGGGCTGCCGTAGGCCATGCTCAGCAGCGCTATCGTGACAGCCGCTTTATCGGCCTGACCGAACCCTCCATCATTGCAGCTGAACCGCCGAATCCGCTGGTGAATGAGTTGATCATCATGCCGGACATCGAAAAACGTCTGGAAGCTTTTGTGCGCATTGCCCATGGCATCATCATTTTCCCGGGCGGCGTAGGGACCGCAGAAGAGTTGCTCTATCTGCTGGGCATCCTGATGAATCCGCAGAACAGCGATCAGGTATTACCGCTGATCCTGACCGGGCCGGAAGAGAGCGCCGACTACTTCCGCGTGCTGGATGATTTCATCGTTAACACCCTGGGCGAACAGGCGCGTAAGCATTATCAGATCATCATCAACGATGCAGCCGAAGTAGCGCGTCTGATGAAGAAAGCGATGCCGCAGGTAAAAGAGAATCGTCGCGAAACCGGCGATGCTTACAGCTTTAACTGGTCGATTCGCATTGAACCCGATCTGCAGGTGCCGTTCCTGCCAACCCATGAAAACATGGCGAATCTCAATCTCTACACCAATCAGCCACCCGAAAAGCTGGCTGCTGACCTGCGCCGCGCCTTCTCAGGCATCGTAGCCGGTAACGTCAAAGAGATGGGCATCCGCGAAATCCGTGAGAAGGGACGCTACAAACTGCATGGCGACCCCGACATCATGCACCGCATGGATGAGCTGCTACAGGGATTCGTTGCACAGCAACGCATGAAACTGCCAGGCACCGCCTACATTCCCTGCTACGAAATTATCAAATAAACCAGGAGGCAGCCCCCGGGCTGCCCATACTCTCATGGCTCTTCATCTTGTTATTGTTGACGCGTTGAATCTGATTCGCCGTCTGCATGCGGTACAGGGCTCACCCTGTGTCGAAGGCTGCGTGGCCGCGCTGCGCCAGATACTGGGTCACGCCCATCCGACTCATGCGGTGGCGGTATTTGATGGCGAAGCGCGTCATCAGGGCTGGCGTCATCAGCTGCTACCCGATTACAAAAGCGGTCGCCCGCCGATGCCAGACGATTTACAGGCAGAGATGCCGGCATTACAGGAGGCCTTTCGCGCCGCAGGCGTAAGCTGCTGGATAGCGGGCGAGGATGAGGCGGACGATTTAGCGGCGACGCTGGCGGTGAAAATGGCTCAGGCCGGACATCAGGCCACCATTGTTTCAACCGACAAAGGCTACTGTCAGCTGCTGGCACCCGAGATCCGCATCCGCGACTACTTCCAGAAACGCTGGCTTGATCTGCCTTTTATCGAGGCTGAATTTGGTGTGGCGCCCCAGCGGTTACCCGACTACTGGGGATTGTGCGGCATCAGCAGCAGTAAAATTCCGGGCATCACCGGCATCGGTCCGAAAAGCGCGAAACAGCTGCTGACAGAGTTTCACACGCTTGAAGGGATCTATCAGCAACTGGATCAGGTGCCAGCCAGATGGCGGGAGAAGCTCGCTGAGGGTCAGCAGATGGCAGAGATCAGCCGTCAGGTCGCAACCCTGAAGCGGGATCTGGTGTTGCAGGGGAATCTGAATACGCTGCGTTATACCGGCTGAGTGCCCTTGCACTCAGCCCGGCGATTAACGTTCGTCGCGACGACCACCGGCAGCCGCCCAGATTCGGCGCACATGTACCGTCACTTCTTCGCGGTCATGATAAAGCTGGCGGGCGCGAATCTGCACGTTAATGCCATTATCATCAAATCGTTCCTGCATCATGGCCAGATTCTGCGTCACCTCTTCATAGCGCTTTTTCATGGGCAACTTAAGGTTGAAGATCGCTTCACGGCACCAGCCGTTGACCAGCCAGTCGGTCATCAGGTTAGCCACGCGCACCGGCTTCTCCACCATGTCACACACCAGCCAGCTGATGTTGGTGCGTGGCGGACGGAATTTAAAGCCATCCGCTTTCTCGTGCATCACCTGGCCCGTATCCATCAGGCTCGGTGCCATCGGTCCGTTGTCCACCGCATATACCATCATGCTGCGCTGCACCAGCTGATAAGTCCAGCCGCCCGGACAGGCACCGAGATCCACGGCGTACATGCCGCTGGCTAAACGCTCATCCCACTCATCCGCAGGGATAAAGACGTGAAACGCCTCCTCCAGCTTAAGGGTGGAACGGCTTGGCGCATCGGAGGGGAACTTAAGGCGTGGAATACCCATGTAAAACGGCGAGCTGTTTTCCCGGATGGAGTAGCCGACGTAACAGGTGCCCGGTGCGATGAAAAACACATGCACGACCGGGCGCTTCGGGCTCTCATAATTCAACAGGATCTTGCTTTCACGCAGTGCCGAGCGCAGCGGCACGGTGAACTTGCGGCAGAACTTAGTCAGCTCTTTGGCTTCGTTGGTGTCTGGCACTTCAACACGCAGTTCGCCGCCCTTTTCCACTACGCCGGTCAGCATGCCGACAATCGGGGTAATGCGATCTTCCTGCGGCAGGTCACGCAGCATTTCGCCGACGACCAGCATCTGACGGGCAAAAATCAGCTCGTCAAACGGCAACTCACGTGCCAGCCGCTCGGCATCTTCAAACTGATAGCACTCGAACAGCACGTAGCCAGAGTCATCTTTAACCCGTGGAAAGCCGTAGATTTCACGTTCAGCCGCTTTGGCGCTGATTTCCGCCGCACACTCTTTTTCAAAACCGGGGCGACAATAGAGTAAAACTTTATTCATGGCGTTCTGCCTTTCGTTTAAGACGCAGCGCGCCAATCAACATCAATACCCAACCGGCGAGGAAACAGACCCCGCCCACGGGTGTGATAAAAACCCAAAACTTCAGATGTGACAGCGCCAGACAATAGAGGCTGCCACTAAACAGCACGGTGCCGAGCGCCATCAGCGCACTGCTCCAGTAAAACCAGATATTGGCGCGGCGTAACATCGCAGCACCCAGCCCCATCACCGCTAAGGTGTGATAAGCCTGATATTCCAGCCCGGTATGAATCCAGGCCATTTCAGCCGCACCAAGCGACTGACTCAAAACGTGGGCACCAAATGCGCCAAAAGCCACCAGCAGAAATCCGCTGATAGCCGAAAAAACAAACATGGCACGACTGGACATTAACCGATCCTCAGAGTCCTTTTGCATCTGAATGCAAATAAATCAATATGTTATTGTTGATAGCGAAAGCGGAATTTTTCTTGTTCGGTTGCAGCTTTTTCCAGGATCCACTGTCGGAAGGCGGCTATTTTACCCAGTTCTGCCTGACTGTCATGACAAACCAGATAAAAAGCGTTTTTACTGACTAATACATCATTAAACGGGCAGATTAATCGCCCGGCTTCTATTTCGCTCTGCGCCATGACGTTATTCGCCAGCGCCACGCCCTGACCATGAATCGCCGCCTGCAACACCATGGCGCTGTGGCTGAAGATTGGCCCCTGCTGCACATTGATATGCTGCAGGCCCAGTTGCCGGATATAAGATTGCCAGTCCCGGCGGGAGGCATCATGCAGCAGAGTAAAACGCGACAGATCCATCGGTGTTTTTAGCGGATTATCCCCGGTCATCAGCGACGGTGAACAGACCGGCAGCAGATATTCGGCGTAGAGTTTTTCAACCCGCAGGCCGGGCCAGTTACCCCGGCCGTAAAAAATCGCCACGTCGACATCGTCGGCCAGTTTCTCTTCGTCGCGGTCAACCGCCTGGATACGCACGTCGATTCCCGGATAAGCCATATTAAAGCTGGAGAGGCGGGGAACCAGCCACTGAATGGCAAAGCTCGGCAGTAAACTAACGGTCAGCGCACCCTTGGCACTGCGCGCCTGCAGTTTGCGGGTCGCTTCGTTGATTGCCGAGAAAATCTCTTTGATATCGAGATAGTAGCTTTGTCCTTCTTCGGTCAGTAATAGCGAACGATTCCTCCGGCGAAATAGCTTTAACCCCAGAAAATCTTCCAGAGATTTAATCTGATGGCTTACAGCAGCCTGGGTGACAAACAGCTCTTCTGCGGCTTTGGTAAAGCTTAAATGGCGTGCAGCTGCATCAAAAACACGCAGTGCGTTGAGAGGAGGAAGGCGTTTCGACATGGTTTTCCGTATCCGGATCGGCAAAAAATACGCTGGCTTATACAAAGCGTTTACGTATTAGAATTTTTAATCCGAGGCATTATAATTTGTCCGTTGAGGAACCTCCAGCAAATACCTATAGTTGCCGCACTTCCTGAGCCGGAACGAAAAGTTTTTAGATTTGTGAGTGAGTTCGCAGATTTTCTGAAAGCTTTTGGCTTGTGGTCGTGATGTTGTGTTTGCAATTTTTGATCCGACGATTGCGGATCGAACTCTTAATTCCTGTAGATTTACCCTGTCTGTCCATAGTGATTTTTAAATAGCACCGCAAATTGCGGTGCTTTTTTTTTGCTGCTTAGTTGCCAGACTCTACCATCTCTTTGACATCAGAGCGGTTGATTTGCTGCTCGTTGCCATTCGCATCTTTATAGCTGATCATGCCGGTATCGTTATCGACTTTAGGCTTGCCGGCAGCCACAATGGTGCGACCATCATTGGTATGCATCACGTAATTGCTTGAACAGGCACTCAGGGTAAAAGCCAGGGTACACACGGCCAGTACTGCGGTTAATTTTTTCATCTGCTGTCTCCTTGTAGATTGATTGCATCAAACCACCCGCGTTACGCTAACCAGAGGCAGCCGATAAGTGAGATCGACTAGTAAACGTCCGATCGTTATGCGGGTTTGGTTCAAACCTTGCAATATTCAGCATAACGCGCTTTTCCAGCTTTGCCAGACGCAGACCATTCTTTCAGTGTGGTCCTAATTTTTCTTATCATGGACCAGGCATGACCGCATTTAATCCCACCGCATTTCGCCAGCAGTTTCCCGCACTCGCCGACGCAGGCGTTTATCTCGACAGCGCAGCGACCACGCTGAAGCCGCAGGCCGTCATTGACAGCACGCAGCAGTTTTACAGCCTCAGCGCGGGTACAGTCCATCGCAGCCAGTTTGCCGCCGCCCAGGCCTTAACCCATCGCTATGAGCAGGCGCGCAACCAGGTTGCCCGCTGGCTTAACGCCGCTGACGATCGTGAGATTGTCTGGACGCGCGGTACCACCGAAGCGATAAACCTGGTGGCGAACAGCTGGCTGCGCCCGCGCTTACAGCCTGGTGATGAGATTGTGGTCAGCGAGGCAGAACACCACGCCAACCTGGTGCCCTGGCTGATGGCTGCGCAGGCGTGCGGTGCCCGCGTCGTAAAATGGCCGTTAGGCGCGGATCGCCTGCCGGATATCAGCCAGCTGCCCGCCCTGCTCAACAGCCGTACCCGCCTGCTGGCGGTCGGACAGATGTCGAACGTCACCGGCGGATGTCCCGCACTCGCTCAGGCGATCCCGCTCGCTCACGCCGTGGGCGCGAAAGTGATGGTCGATGGCGCACAGGGCGTGGTGCATTGTCCGCCTGACGTACAGGCGCTGGATATCGACTTTTACGCCTTTTCCGGACATAAGATTTACGGCCCGATGGGCATTGGCGCGTTATATGGCAAAGCGGAACTGCTGGAGGCGATGGAGCCCTGGCAGGGCGGCGGTAAGATGATAACGGATGTCGATTTCAGCGGATTCACGCCGCAGCCGGTGCCGTGGCGTTTTGAGGCTGGCACCCCGAATGTGGCGGGCGTGGTGGGCCTGAGTGCAGCACTGAGCTGGCTGGCGCAGTACGATCTGCCCGAAGCGGAGCGCTGGAGTCAGCATCTTGCGACGCTGGCGGAAGAGCAGCTGGCGGAATTACCCGGTTTCCGCAGCTTCCGCTGTTCAAATGCCAGCCTGCTGGCATTTGAATTCGCTGGCCTGCATCACAGCGATCTGGTGACGCTGCTGGCTGAGCAGGGAATCGCCCTGCGCGCTGGCCAGCACTGCGCGCAGCCGTTGCTGGCGGCGCTGGGCGTCAGCGGCACGCTGCGGGCCTCTTTTGCACCCTATAATAATCTGCAGGATGTTGATGCGCTGGTGCGCGCCATGAAGAGCGCCATCTCGCTGTTATCGGAGTTTTGATTATGCATTCATCGCCGTTAGCGCCGCACCCGTTTGGCGAAGAGATTACCGTTGCCAGCCTGAAAGAGAGCTTTGGCCGCTTTCATCAGTGGGAAGATCGTTATCGTCAGCTGATCCAGCTGAGCCGCCAGTTGCCTGCCTTACCCGGGGAACTGAAAACAGCGGAAATTGAACTGAGCGGTTGTGAAAATCGGGTCTGGCTGGGCAGCCAGTTACGTGAAGATGGCACGCTGCATTTCTATGGTGACAGTGAAGGACGTATTGTGCGCGGCCTGCTGGCCGTGCTGCTGACCGCCGTCGAGGGCCAGACGCCGCAACAGCTGCTGGCAATGGATCCCTTAAAACTGTTTGATGAACTGGGCCTGCGCGCCCAGCTCAGTGCCTCCCGCAGCAGCGGCCTGCAGGCGCTGGCCGCCGCAGTGGAGCACGCCGCGCGTCAGGCGCTGACGGCGTCCTGACGGGCAGCACGCGCCAGAAACTTCTTCAGCGCATGCGAGACGGCAACAAAGCCGAAGGTGGCGGTTACCATGGTGGCCGCGCCAAAGCCGGAGGTGCAATCCATTCTCTTCGGCCCCTCCGCTGTGCTGCGTGAAGCACAGACGCTGCCATCAGCCTGCGGATAGACCAGCGCTTCGGTAGAAAAGACGCAGTCGATGCCAAGTTTGCCCTTGCTGTTTTTCACCACGCCCAGGCTTTTCAGTCGTTCGCGCAGCTTTGCCGCCAGCGGATCCTGGATGGTTTTCGCCAGATCGGCGACCTGGATCTGAGTGGGATCGATCTGCCCACCCGCGCCACCGGTGGTGATCAGCGGGATCTTATTCCGGCGGCACCAGGCGATCAGCGCCGCTTTCGGTCGCACGCTGTCGATAGCATCGATCACATAGTCGAAACCGGCTGCCATCAGTTCGGCGGTGTTCTCTGGCGTAATAAAGTCATCAATGCAGATCACTTCACAGTCAGGATTAATCGCACGCAGCCGTTCTGCCATCACTTCCGTTTTGGCTTTGCCGACGTTGCCCTGCAGCGCATGAAGCTGTCGGTTGGTGTTGGTGATACAGACATCATCCATATCAATCAGGGTGATTTTACCAATTCCGGTGCGCACCAGCGCTTCCGCCGCCCAGGATCCGACACCGCCAATCCCGATGACGCAGAAGTGTGCGTCAGCAAAACGTTGCAGCGCATCCTGGCCATAGAGACGCGCCGTGCCGCCAAAGCGCTGATGCCAGGCGTCATTTAACACTTTCATAGTTGAACCTGTTACGTCGTGCGGGCCCGAAGGCCCGCAGAGAAGAAATTAGTTAGCGCCGAGAAGCAGTGAACCATTATTACCGTTTTGCGGGCTGGAGAACAGCGGTTGTCCGGCACCCGGCGCGGCTTTAATTACCCAGACGCGTCCGTAGTGATTATAGAAGCCCGCCAGATGCGCAGCGTCGGGGCCGATACCCTGATAGATATCAAAGTGCTGGCCTTTAATCGCGCCACCCACGTCGAGTGCCACCATCAGGCGCATCTCATATTTGCCGTTGAATTTGCCCTTCTCATTTAACTGCGGCACTTCAGCCAGCAGTACGGTGCCCGCCGGAATAATTGAGCGGTCAGACGCAACGGAGGCTTTCGCCACCAGCGGAACTGCGCTGGCACCGCGCACCGGCGTAAACGGCTCAGCCTTAAAGAAGACAAATGATGGGTTGGTTTCCAGCAGCGCACGGACCTCCTGCGGTGAGTGCTCCTGCGCCCACTGACGAATCGCCTGCATCGACATATCTTCGCGCTTCACTTCACCGCGATCGATCAGCTCTTTGCCAATGCTGTGATAACCCCAGCCATTTTTACCGGCGTAACCAAAGAAGGTCATCGGGCGGCCATCGCCAAAGTCGACATAACCACTGCCCTGCACATCCATCATGAAGTTATCAATCAGGGAATTGCTGTAGGCGATGATGTAGCGGTCATCGAGTCCGCCACTATAGATAGAGGCGCGGCTCGGTAATTTTTCTCCGCGTTTGCGCGGTGGCATGCGGTAGATGGGATACTGGAATTCACCCTGACGGGTATAACGCGCTTCCACTACCGGCGTGTAGTAACCGGTGAACTGCACGTTACCGTAGTTATCCGTTCCCTCCATCTGCCAGGCGTTAAGCCCATACTGACGAAGCTGTCGGGTATCGGCACCCGCCATCAGCCAGCTCTCAATCGCACTATAGGTGCCGTTCTGACGGCTATACAGGGCGGATGAGGCGGACTGAATCTGACGAACCTGCTCGCCAAAGTCTCTGCCATTAACCGGTGCGCCTTTGGCATTGGGCTGATTCACCAGCGCCAGCGGTTGTTCCAGTTTGCCATCTTTATATTGCTGACCGCGATCGGTCGGTTTGGAGCTACAGGCCGCCAGCAGCGTTATTAACGCGCCAGTGAGTGCATACTTCACCCAATGTGATTTCATTATCTTCTCTTTTTATAACTGTTCGCCCCGCGACGATAGCAAAGCCCCCGACAGAATGAAATGCATCCGCTCAGACGTCACGCATATCAGTTTAATAATTAACCAGATGGTTGAATCCTTCAGCAACTGGCTGTTAATTTGGCTTTTATCTGCAAAAAGGGGTTGCATGAATTAGCGCGGAGAGTATAGTGCGCTTCCACGGACGCGGGGTGGAGCAGCCTGGTAGCTCGTCGGGCTCATAACCCGAAGGTCGTCGGTTCAAATCCGGCCCCCGCAACCAATACTTCTGCAGCAGTTTTACAGAAGTCACAATGTGAGAAGTAAAAGTAATAGAAGCAATACGGACGCGGGGTGGAGCAGCCTGGTAGCTCGTCGGGCTCATAACCCGAAGGT
>NZ_JBLWNV010000019.1:0-67227 GCF_048452805.1 Pantoea sp. K16
CGATGGTAGTGTGGGGTCTCCCCATGCGAGAGTAGGGAACTGCCAGGCATTAAATTCGTTCCTTTTCCCCTGACAAGGAAAATAACAGGAACAGACGGCTATCAGCCAGTTGCTGACAGCTGTGAAAGAATCGGTGGAGCGGTAGTTCAGTTGGTTAGAATACCTGCCTGTCACGCAGGGGGTCGCGGGTTCGAGCCCCGTCCGTTCCGCCACCCTATTAGGGGCGTAGTTCAATTGGTAGAGCACCGGTCTCCAAAACCGGGTGTTGGGGGTTCGAGTCCCTCCGCCCCTGCCAGAAAACGATCCTTTGCTTCGGCAAAGGATTTTTTTTTGCCTTTAAAAAAGCAAAAAAGAAAAACCAGCTAAATCTAACTGGCCTCTGATCTTCCCTGCTAACTGTCCTGCCTGCAAATTCAGCTGTTTTGCCTGACCAGAATCGGGAATTTAAGTAACTGGCGGATATGTGCCTGCTGATCGCTGTTCTGCAACCAGACAGCATAGAGCGGACGAACGGCGACGGGCGTATCCGGAATCACCATCAACTCACTGTACACACTCTGCCAGAAGTCCGGCAGAAATGCGCACGCTCCGGTGGTATGCAGCAGTTCACGGGTGACATGTGCCGACGTGGTGGTCAGTACCGGTACATCATCAGCCCCGGAGAGATAGCTCTGATGCTGATGAAAATCTGCTCCCCATTCCAGCTTGATATAATCATATTTTTCACGCTTCTCGCTCTGCCGGGCGCAGAAAAGCGCCAGTGAAATATGACCAATCTGCTGACTGGTTAACTCATCCATCTTAGGCGCTTCAGTGGTGATCAGCAGATCCAGCTGGCGCTCATGGAGTTGCTTAACCAGCAGATGTCGCTGTGCCACGCGCGCTTCTAAGTGCAGGCTCTCCCGATTCTCGTAGAGCGTCTGTAGCCATGGCGTCAGATAAGCCTCCCATAGTGATGCACTGGCACCTATTGAAAGCTCATGGTGCTGCTGAGTGTGAGAGACCTCCTTCTTCGCCATCATCCAGGTGCTCATCAGGCTTTCAGCATAGGGGAGCAGTCGCTCTCCGGCCGCCGTCAGACGTATGTTATTGCGATGCCGTGTAAAAAGGTTAACGCCAAGCTGATTCTCTAACTGACGGATGCGAAAACTGACAGCAGATTGCGTGAGGTAAAGTGCTTCTGCAGCACGCCCGAAATGGCGAGTTCTGCTCACTTCCAGGAAAGTTTTCAGTAATTCCGTATCCACAGCGTTCTCCCAAAAAATGTTTGTCGTATAGATTTAAATGTTTTGTTTTACACTCTGTCAAGCCTATCTAATACTCCGCGCCATTAACAGCACGGCATTAGAAAATCAGGAGCGTGTAACATGGCGGAAAGCTTCTCAACAGAGAATCGTTTCTTTGATAACAAACATTACCCGCGTGGTTTCTCACGCCACGGTGACTTTACTATTAAAGAAGCTCAGCTTCTTGAACGCCACGGTTTTGCCTTTAATGAGCTGGATTTATCAAAGCGTGAGCCTGCAACCGAAGAAGAACGTTTGTTTATTGAAGTGTGTCGTGGCGTGCGTGAGCCGCAAACGGAAGCTGAACGTGTATGGTCTAAGTATATGACCCGCATTAAGCGTCCTAAACGTTTTCATACGCTGTCTGGCGGTAAACCGCAGATGGACACCGTTGAAGACTTCACCGACAGCGACGATTAACAGAGAAGGGGCGAAAGCCCCTTTTTTATTGCAGGCTGTTATGCAGATGGATCATTAATCGATCTATCGTGCGATAGCTGACAGCTTCCTGCAGATGATGCCGGGTGATGTCTGTTTCCCCAGCCAGATCGGCCAGGGTGCGGGCCACTTTTAAAATCCGCTGCCATGCCCGTACAGATAAACCCAGCTTCTCCAGCACTGACTCCAGCCACTCCGCATCCTCTTTAGCCGGCTGACACCAGCGCATAATCTCTGCATTGTTTAAATGCGCATTTATTTTTCCTGCACGAGCCAACTGAATGTCACGCGCTGCGACCACCCGATGACGAACCTGCTCAGATGCTTCCGCCCTGGCGCGCTGACCGCTGAGAATGCCGCTGGGAAGTAGCGGCACCTCCAGCGAAAGATCAAAACGATCAAGAAAAGGGCCGGATAGCTTACTGAGGTAACGCAGCACCTGCTGCGGTGAGCAGCGGTTATGCTGTCCCTGATAGTGTCCGGTTGGACTTGGATTCATTGCAGCAATCAGCTGAAACCGTGCCGGATAGGTAACTTTCGCCCGGGCGCGTGAAATAGCGATGACGCCCGACTCTAATGGTTCGCGCAGGGAGTCCAGCACCTTGCGATCAAATTCCGGTAATTCATCCAGAAACAGCACGCCGTTATGCGCCAGTGAGATCTCACCGGGCCGTGGCAGTGAGCCGCCGCCAATCAGAGCATAGAGAGAGGCGCTGTGGTGAGGTGATCTGAAAGGCCGGGTGCGCCACTGTCGATGCAGGGTATTGCTGTTCACCAGGCTGGCGATTGCCGCGCACTCCAGTGCTTCCTGATCGCTTAAAGAGGGCATGATGCCGGGCAACCGGGTAGCGAGCATGGTTTTACCGGTGCCAGGGGGCCCGATCAGCAACAGGTTGTGCCCGCCAGCCGCAGTGATCTCCAGTGCTCTGCGTCCCTGTTCCTGACCAATGATATCAGCGAGATTGTCAGCAGGTGCATCGCCCTGATGCTCAGGATATTGGGCTGTCGGTAATGTAAGTTCATTGCGCAGAAAGGCGCACACTTCGCTGAGGTGAGAGGCAACCAGCGACGAGCCCTGACGGATTAGCCCGGCATCACACTGATTCTCAGCGGAGAGGACCAGCTGTCGTCCAGCCTGAATGGCTACCATGGCCGCTGGAATCGCGCCCTGTACACCGCACAGTGCACCGTCGAGTGCCAGCTCACCCAGAAACTCATAGTGCGTCAGCTTGTCGGCAGGAAGCTGCTCAGAGGCCACCAGAATGGCAATCGCCATGGGTAAGTCATACCGCCCGCCCTCTTTGGGTAAATCTGCGGGTGCCAGATTGATGGTGACGCGTTTTGCCGGGAAGGCAAAACCGCTGTTGATAATGGCGCTGCGTACCCGCTCACGCGCCTCTTTCACCGTGGTTTCAGGCAGCCCCACCAGCGTTAACGCAGGCAGTCCGTTACTGATGTGTGCCTCGATGGTCACCAGCGGGGCTTCCACTCCCAGCGCTGCCCGGGTCAGAACTTTTGACAATGACATACTCGCTCCTTGTTACCGTCAGTCTGGTGACAGCATCAAAGGAAAGCCAGGGCATCATCAGCACTATTCGGGTCATTGCACAACCTATCAGAAGTTTTTTCACAACCTGTTAAAACGCTGCGTGTCTGCGCGCAAATTCACCAAAAAATTATTACGTCAGTAAAGTGATGAATAATTATCATCATGTAATTATTTCTTGTATTACAAATTGATAGACCGCGATTTAGCGCCAGGCGCTAAAAAAACTCTGTAAAAAAAGTTGTGTCATGCCCCCTGACTATGATAACTCTGTAGGCATTACTTCGAACAAGCGAAAGAATTGAACAACACATGAAAGCCCTTCTACAAGTGATTAGCCTGGTCGTGATTAGCGTGGTGGTGGTTATTAACCTACCGTGCGGGGCAACGCTTGGAGAAAGAAAGGCTTAGAAATCAAGCCTCGAATCCGAAAAAACCCCCGCACCGAAAGGTCCGGGGGTTTTTTTTCGACCAGAGGAAATATCAGTAAATCCACAAGGAACAAACAATGAACAGTAGCATAAAATTCTGTTGTTCCGGTCAGGACACAGGAGAATAGCGATGACAGGTGCACAGTGGGTAGTTCAGGCTTTACGCGCGCAGGGTGTTGATACCGTATTCGGTTACCCTGGCGGCGCAATCATGCCGGTATACGACGCGCTCTACGACGGCGGCGTGGAACACCTACTGTGTCGCCACGAGCAGGGCGCTGTGATGGCGGCGATCGGTTATGCGCGCTCAACCGGCAAAACCGGCGTCTGTATCGCCACCTCTGGCCCTGGCGCAACTAACCTGATTACCGGCCTGGCAGATGCCATGATGGATTCGGTTCCGGTCGTGGCAGTAACCGGTCAGGTCACCTCGGCCTTCATCGGCACCGACGCCTTTCAGGAAATCGACGTGCTGGGCTTATCGCTGGCCTGCACCAAACACAGCTTCCTGGTCGAATCGTTAGATGAGCTGCCCGCCATCATGGCAGAAGCCTTTGCGCTGGCGCAGTCGGGCCGTCCGGGTCCGGTACTGGTGGACATTCCTAAAGATATTCAGATTGCGCAGGGAGAACCTGCCCCGCATCTGGTTCCGGTAGAAGAGGGAAGCGCGCTGCCGCATCAGGCGATTCAGGAAGCACGCGCACTGATGGCGCAGGCCAGAAAACCAATGCTCTATGTTGGTGGAGGCGTTGGCCTGGCACAGGCTGTTCCGGCACTGCGCGCGCTGGCAGAAGAGACCGGCATCCCGGCAGTGGCCACCTTAAAGGGGCTGGGCAGCGTAGACCCCCACAGCGAGGTGTATCTCGGCATGCTGGGGATGCACGGTACTAAAGCTGCCAACCTGGCGGTGCAGAGTTGTGACTTACTGATTGCGGTCGGTGCCCGTTTCGATGACCGCGTGACCGGCAAGCTGGACACCTTTGCCCCCCATGCCAGCGTGATTCATCTCGATATCGATCCCGCTGAGTTAAACAAATTACGTCGTGCACACGTCTCTCTGCAGGGTGATCTCAACGAACTGCTGCCCGCCCTGAGTCAGCCTCTGCATATCAACGCCTGGCGCGATGAGATGAAAGTGCTTAAGGCCAGTCACCCATGGCGCTACGACCATCCGGGCGAAGCGATCTATGCACCGCTGTTGCTGAAGCAGCTTTCCGATCGCAAACCAGCCAATACCGTAGTGACCACCGACGTCGGTCAGCACCAGATGTGGACGGCGCAACACATGGCATTCAGCGCGCCGGAGAACTTCATCACCTCCAGCGGCTTAGGCACCATGGGCTTTGGTTTACCCGCCGCCATCGGTGCGCAGGTTGCACGCCCGGAAGATACGGTTATCTGTGTCTCGGGCGATGGCTCCATCATGATGAACATCCAGGAGTTGGGTACCATCAAGCGCGGCAAGCTGCCGGTCAAAATCGTGCTGCTGGATAACCAGCGTCTGGGCATGGTGCGTCAGTGGCAGCAGCTGTTTTTCGATGGCCGCTACAGTGAAACCAATCTGTCCGACAACCCCGACTTCCTCACGCTGGCCAGCGCTTTCAATATTCCCGGCCAGCGCATTACCCGTAAAGATCAGGTCGACGCCGCCCTTGATGCTCTGCTGAACAGCGAAGGTCCTTACTTCCTGCATGTTGCAATTGATGAGCATGAAAACGTCTGGCCACTGGTACCGCCGGGTGCCAGCAATGCAAACATGATGGAGAAAACTGTATGAACCAGCATCAATTGTCTATCGAAGCCCGTTTCCGCCCTGAAATATTGGAGCGCATTTTACGCGTAGTGCGTCACCGCGGTTTTCAGGTCTGTTCTATGAACATGGCCTCAGTCGCCAACGCAGAAAACATTAATATTGAAATGACCGTTGCCAGTCAGCGTTCCGTCGATTTACTGTCTTCGCAGTTAAGCAAATTGATCGACGTTGCATGCGTTCAGATTCAACAACAGACAACACAACAAATCCGCGCTTAGCCGCGAGAGGGAATAACAATGAGCACGAAGAAAGCAGACTTTATTTGGTTCAATGGCGAGATGGTTAAGTGGGAAGAGGCGAAGGTCAGCGTCATGTCCCACGCGTTGCACTACGGTACGTCGGTATTTGAAGGCGTGCGCTGCTACGACTCTCACAAAGGACCGGTTGTGTTCCGCCATCGCGAACACATGCAACGTCTGCACGACTCCGCCAAAATCTATCGCTTCCCGATTAAAAGCAGCGTTGATGAGCTGATGGAAGCGTGCCGCGAAGTCATCCGCGTGAACAAACTGAAAAGTGCTTATATCCGTCCGCTGGCCTTTGTCGGCGATGTGGGCCTGGGCGTGAACCCGCCAGATGGCTTCACCACCGACGTGATCATTGCGGCGTTCCCGTGGGGCGCATACCTGGGCGCTGAAGCCCTGGAGAACGGCATCGATGCCATGGTCTCCTCATGGAACCGCGTAGCACCGAACACCCTGCCAACCGCCGCTAAAGCGGGCGGTAACTACCTCTCCTCACTGCTGGTGGGCAGCGAAGCCCGTCGTCACGGCTATCAGGAAGGGATTGCGCTGGATACTAATGGCCTGATCTCAGAAGGTGCAGGCGAAAACCTGTTTGAAGTTAAAGATGGCGTGCTCTTTACCCCGCCATTTACCTCTTCAGCACTGCCGGGCATCACCCGCGATGCCATCATCACGCTGGCGCGCGATATGGGCATTGAAGTGCGTGAGCAGACCCTGTCGCGTGAATCTCTCTATCTGGCTGACGAAGTCTTTATGTCTGGCACCGCGGCAGAAATTACACCGGTGCGCAGCGTTGACCGCATTCAGGTTGGCGAAGGCAAACGTGGCCCGGTGACCAAACGCATCCAGGAGGCCTTCTTTGGCCTGTTCACCGGCGAAACCGAAGACAAATGGGGCTGGTTAGATCCGGTTAACCCATAATCAGATACAGCGCGGGCGTCATCTGACGTCCGCGAGCTTATTCTTACTGGAGTAAATAGAGTATGCCTAAGTACCGTTCCGCCACCACCACCCACGGCCGCAATATGGCGGGTGCCCGTGCCTTATGGCGCGCGACAGGAATGACCGACGACGATTTCGGCAAGCCGATTATCGCTGTGGTTAACTCATTCACCCAATTTGTGCCGGGCCACGTTCACCTGCGTGATCTTGGTAAACTTGTCGCCGAGCAGATCGAAGCGGCAGGCGGTGTGGCTAAAGAGTTCAACACCATTGCGGTGGATGACGGTATTGCCATGGGTCATGGCGGCATGCTGTATTCACTGCCGTCGCGTGAGCTGATTGCTGACTCGGTCGAGTACATGGTCAACGCCCACTGTGCCGACGCCATGGTCTGCATCTCTAACTGCGACAAAATCACCCCGGGTATGCTGATGGCGTCATTGCGCCTCAATATTC
Source organism: Pantoea sp. K16 (assembly GCF_048452805.1). Classification (NCBI taxonomy): domain Bacteria; kingdom Pseudomonadati; phylum Pseudomonadota; class Gammaproteobacteria; order Enterobacterales; family Erwiniaceae; genus Pantoea; species Pantoea sp. K16. The sequence goes on from NZ_JBLWNV010000019.1 coordinate 7,158, forward strand.
CGGTGATCTTCGTTTCAGGCGGACCGATGGAAGCGGGTAAAACCAAGCTTTCTGACCAGATCATCAAGCTGGATCTGGTAGATGCGATGATTCAGGGTGCCAACCCTAACGTCAGCGATGCCGACAGTGAGCAGATCGAACGCTCTGCCTGTCCGACCTGCGGCTCCTGCTCCGGTATGTTCACCGCCAACTCGATGAACTGCCTGACTGAAGCACTCGGTCTGTCGCAGCCTGGCAACGGTTCACTGCTGGCTACGCACGCCGATCGCAAAGAGCTGTTCATCAATGCCGGTAAGCGCATCGTAAGCCTGACCAAGCGCTATTACGAGCAGGATGATGTCAACATGCTGCCGCGTAACATCGCGAACAAGGCCGCTTTTGAGAATGCCATGATGCTGGATATCGCCATGGGCGGTTCCACCAACACCGTGCTCCACCTGCTGGCAGCCGCACAGGAAGGCGATATCGACTTTAATATCTCCGACATCGATCGCCTGTCACGCAAAGTGCCTCAGCTCTGTAAAGTGGCGCCAAGTACTCCGAAATACCACATGGAAGATGTGCATCGCGCGGGTGGCGTCTTCGCCATTCTCGGCGAGCTGGATCGTGCCGGCCTGTTCGACAGCAGCGCCCGTAATATCCTGCAGCAGACCATGCGTGAAACGCTGGATCAGTACGACATCATGCTGACCAAAGATCAGGCGGTAAAAGATATGTTCCGCGCGGGTCCGGCGGGTATTCGTACCACTCAGGCGTTCTCACAGAACTGCCGCTGGGACACGCTGGATGATGACCGTGCCGAAGGCTGTATCCGTACCCGTGAAAACGCTTACTCGCAGGATGGCGGTCTGGCCGTGCTCTACGGCAACATCGCGGAAGATGGCTGTATCGTAAAAACTGCGGGCGTAGACAAAGAGATCCTGACCTTCACCGGTCCGGCCAAAGTCTATGAAAGCCAGGATGACGCCGTTGAAGCGATTCTGGGCGGCAAAGTTGTCGCGGGCGATGTGGTCGTCATTCGCTACGAAGGCCCAAAAGGCGGGCCAGGCATGCAGGAGATGCTCTATCCGACCACTTATCTGAAATCGATGGGGCTGGGCAAAAGCTGCGCGCTGATCACTGATGGCCGTTTCTCTGGCGGTACGTCGGGCCTCTCTATCGGTCACGCCTCGCCTGAAGCAGCCAACGGCGGCACCATTGCGCTGGTCAAAGATGGCGACACCATCGAAATCGATATCCCTAACCGCGGTATCAAACTCGCCGTACCGGATAACGAACTGCACGCCCGTCGTGAAGAGCAGCAGGCACGTGGCGATGCGGCGTATACGCCGGTCAATCGTCAGCGTGAAGTCTCCTTTGCGCTGCGTGCCTACGCATTACTCGCGACCAGTGCTGACAAAGGCGCCGTCCGCGATAAGAGCAAGCTGGGAGGCTAACAATGGCCGAGTCTCAACCGCTACCCGAGGCGCCTTGTGGCGCCGAGTATTTGCGCGCAGTGTTGCGTTCACCGGTGTATGAAGTGGCACAGGTGACGCCGCTGCAGGTTATGGAAAAAATCTCATCGCGTCTTGGCAACACCATTCTGGTGAAGCGGGAAGATCGTCAGCCGGTGCACAGTTTCAAGGTGCGCGGTGCCTACGCGATGATTGCCGGTCTGAACGAAGAGCAGAAAGCGCGCGGCGTGGTAACGGCGTCAGCCGGTAACCATGCGCAGGGCGTGGCGCTCTCTGCCACTAAGCTGGGCATCAAATCACTGATTGTGATGCCGCTGGCGACGGCAGACATCAAGGTTGATGCGGTGCGCGCATTTGGCGGTGAGGCTTTCCTGTTCGGAGCCAACTTTGACGAGGCGAAAGCCAAAGCGATAGAACTCTCAGAACAGCGCGGCTACACCTTCGTGCCGCCGTTTGACCATCCGGCCGTCATTGCCGGACAGGGCACGCTGGCGATGGAGCTGCTGCAACAGGATGCGCATCTCGACCGGGTCTTTGTCCCGGTTGGCGGTGGAGGTCTGGCAGCCGGCGTCGCGGTGCTGATCAAGCAGCTGATGCCGCAAATCAAAGTGATTGCGGTGGAGTCAGAAGATTCAGCCTGCCTGAAAGCAGCGCTGGAGGCGGGGCATCCGGTCGATCTGCCGCGCGTCGGGCTGTTTGCCGAAGGGGTGGCGGTGAAACGGATTGGCAGCGAAACCTTCCGGCTCTGTCAGGAATACATCGATGACATCATCACCGTCGACAGCGATGCCATTTGTGCCGCAATGAAAGATCTGTTTGAAGATGTCCGTGCTGTGGCGGAGCCCTCTGGCGCGCTGGCGCTGGCGGGCATGAAAAAGTATATCCAGCAGCACGGGATCAAAGGCGAGCGGCTGGCGCATGTGTTATCCGGGGCCAACGTCAATTTCCACGGCCTGCGCTACGTTTCTGAGCGCTGCGAGCTGGGCGAACAGCGTGAAGCGCTGCTGGCCGTAACGATCCCGGAACAGCAGGGCAGTTTCCTGCGTTTCTGCCAGACGCTGGGTGGACGGTCGATTACCGAGTTCAACTACCGCTACGCCGATGCGGACAAAGCCTGCATCTTTGTTGGCGTACGACTGACGCGCGGCGTGGAAGAGCGCAGCGAGATCATCAGCGAGCTCACCAGCGGCGGTTATCAGGTGGTCGATCTCTCGGATGATGAGATGGCGAAACTGCACGTGCGTTACATGGTGGGTGGACGTCCTTCTAAACCACTGCGTGAACGCCTCTTCAGCTTTGAATTCCCGGAGGCACCCGGCGCGTTGCTGAAGTTCCTGCAAACGCTGGGCACCCACTGGAATATCTCGCTGTTTCATTATCGCAGCCACGGCACCGATTATGGCCGTGTGCTGGCCGCTTTTGAACTTGGCAGCGATGAGCCACGCTTCGAAGAGCATCTCACCGATCTGGGTTACGACTTTCATGACGAAAGCCAGAACCCGGCATTCCGCTTCTTCCTGTCAGGCAGCTGATTACAGCTGGCTCCAGAAAGCACTGATCAGCGGCTCTCCGAGCCGCTTTTTTTGCACGCAGATGCCGAGTTCGAACGGCGCAACCGAGTCAATATTCTCCAGTAGCAGCACGCGGTTACGCACCGGATCCGGGCTGTTTTCCAGCACCACATCCGGTAAAAGTGCGATACCGCAGCCCAGCGCCACCATCGAAACAATCGCCTCATGCCCCGAGACCGTGGCGTAAATCACCGGATTCGGGATGCGCTGGCGGCGGAACCAGAGATCGATACGTCGCCGTGCCGGTCCCTGCACCGGCAGGATAAACGGAATTTTTGACCAGTCGGGCTGCGGCTGTGTTGCCTGAGTACGAACGGCACAGGGCAGTGCAGGCGCGATCAGCACCAGCGGGATCAGCCCCAGTGGCATAAAATCAATGCTGGCGGGCAGCGTTTCAGGACGGCCGGCAATGGCCAGATCGGCATCGCCGGAGTGCACTTTTTCCACCGCATCCGCGGCATCGCCGGTATCCAGTTTGATTTCGACCTGCGGATGTTCAGCGCGAAAGCGGTCCAGGATGGGCGGCAGATGACTGTAGGCCGCCGTCACCGAACAGAACAGGCGCAGCTCGCCGCTGAGCGACGGACCGTTAAGATCCATCACATGGCGCAGTTGCTGATACTGCAACAGCGTCTGCTGGGCAAACTGGCGCAGCCGTTCGCCCGCTTCTGTCAGCGTCACGGTGCGGTTATCGCGCAGAAACAGCGCATGGCCGACATCTTCTTCAAGCCGCTGGATCTGGCGTGACAGCGTGGAAGGGCTGACGTGCATAGCACGCGCAGTGCGCCCGAAGTGGCAGCTTTCTGCCAGATGAAGAAACAGTTTCAGATCCCGTAAATCCATGTGCGCGTCGCCTCTGGGTGGTGTTGCATTTATTGCAATGTGACGTTGTTAATATATCAATTTAAGCAACAGAATTCCTGTCATATGATGGGGTCATTCGCGGCGCTGCATGACACGCCGTTCCTGAACAAAAAAAGCAAACACAACCTTACCGGAGTACCCATGGCTAACTATTTCAACACATTGAACCTGCGCAACCAGCTGGCGCAATTAGGTAAATGCCGTTTCATGGCGCGCGATGAATTCGCGGATGGTGCCAGTTTCCTGAAAGGCAAAAAAGTCGTTATCGTTGGCTGTGGTGCGCAGGGCCTGAATCAGGGTCTGAACATGCGTGATTCCGGTCTGGATGTGGCCTATGCACTGCGTGCTGAAGCAATTGCGGAAAAACGCCCTTCATGGCGCAAAGCGACCGATAACGGTTTCAAAGTGGGCACCTACGAAGAACTGATCCCGCAGGCTGACCTGGTGGTAAACCTGACGCCAGACAAGCAGCACTCCGCTGTAGTTCAGGCTGTTCAGCCGCTGATGAAAGATGGCGCTGCGCTGGGCTACTCGCACGGTTTCAACATCGTTGAAGTGGGCGAAAGCATCCGCAAAGATATCACCGTGGTCATGGTGGCACCGAAGTGTCCGGGTACAGAAGTTCGTGAAGAGTACAAACGTGGCTTTGGTGTACCGACGCTGATCGCGGTTCACCCGGAAAACGATCCAAAAGGCGAAGGCATGGCGATTGCCAAAGCCTGGGCAGCAGCAACTGGCGGCGATCGTGCTGGCGTGCTGGAGTCCTCTTTCGTTGCTGAAGTGAAATCTGACCTGATGGGTGAGCAGACTATCCTGTGCGGCATGTTGCAGGCTGGTTCACTGCTCTGCTTCGACAAGCTGGTGGCTGAAGGCACTGACCCGGCTTACGCAGAAAAACTGATCCAGTTCGGCTGGGAAACCATCACCGAATCACTGAAGTTTGGCGGCATCACACTGATGATGGATCGCCTCTCTAACCCGGCTAAACTGCGCGCTTATGCGCTGTCAGAGCAGCTGAAAACCATCATGGCACCGCTGTTCCAGAAACATATGGATGACATCATCTCCGGCGAATTCTCTTCCGGCATGATGGCGGACTGGGCTAACGATGATAAAAACCTGCTGACCTGGCGTGAAGAGACCGGCCAGACCGCGTTCGAAACCGCCTCACAGTATGAAGGCAAAATCGAAGAGCAGGAGTACTACGACAAAGGTGTGGTGATGGTTGCGATGGTTAAAGCGGGCGTTGAGCTGGCGTTTGAAACCATGGTAGACGCCGGCATCATTGAAGAGTCTGCTTACTACGAATCACTGCATGAGCTGCCGCTGATCGCGAACACCATCGCCCGTAAGCGCCTGTATGAAATGAACGTGGTGATCTCCGATACCGCCGAATATGGTAACTACCTGTTCTCCTTCGCCGCGGTGCCGCTGCTGAAAGAGTTCATGACCACGCTGCAGCCAGGCGATCTGGGTAAAGCGGTAGAAGGCACGCAGGTTGATAACGCGCAGCTGCGTGACGTTAACGAAGCGGTTCGCCAGCATCCGATTGAAACCGTTGGCCGTAAGCTGCGTGGCTACATGACCGACATGAAGCGTATCGCTGTGGCGGGCTAATTACCGTCATCACAGTTTTTAGCAAAACAAACCCCGGCTTGCCGGGGTTTTTTGTTGATGAACCATACCAGGCAAGGCCGATTGTAAGTTAGTGCCTGCACTGCTGTGAGACCGTGCCTGCACAGGCAACACGGTCAGATCGGAAAGGCGCTTAAGCCAATCCCTGGCCGCTCGGCCCGCGCGATTACGCACCTCATCCCTGAGGTGCGCCCGTTTCCGGGCCAACGCTTTGCGTTGTTCAAAAACGCTCCCGGCGTTTTTGTCCCTGGCGCGGGACGCTTTCCTCTTCTGACCGTATTCCCTGTGCCCTTAAGCTTCTTTATTGCTGCCAGTATCAATACGCCTTTCAGCGAGGTCCGGTTTTTTCAAACAGACAGCTAACCCACTTAAGGCGTATGCTCCCTGAGCCTGTCGCCTGATATTGTTTAGCCCTTCAGAGCGGTTGTACTCTGTGAGCCTGCTCCATAAAAAAACCCGGCAGCCGCCGGGTTTTCACTGACCTTCATCCAGCCGGATTAAACGTCATACAGCGTCTGATTACGCGTCTCTTTACAGGCGAGCAATGCAATCAGCGTCAGCACGGCCATCGACGCCAGATAAAGTCCCACCGCCTGCAAACCATAATGCGCATTCAGCCAGGTCGCGATATAAGGCGCAACAGAGGCACCCAGAATCGATGAGAGGTTATAAGAGAACGATGCGCCGGTATAACGCACTTCGGTCGGAAACAGCTCCGGCAGCAGGGCGCCCATCGGACCAAAGGTCAGGCCCATAATGCTCAGACCCAGCAACAGGAACGCCATCACCAGCGCCTGCGATCCGGAACCGAGCATCGCCGGGAACAGGAACGAAAACGCGATAATCATCAGCGTAATGGTAATCATCGTCTTGCGGCGACCAAAACGGTCAGCCAGCAAACCGGCAATCGGCACCATCACTCCAAAGCCAATCACCGCCAGCATCAGCATCCACAACATACTATTACGCGGAATACCCAGACCGGCCGGTGCTGCCGTGGTGCCGTAGCTCATCGAATAGACGGTCATGATATAGAACAGCGTATAGGTCGCCAGCATGATAAAGGTGCCGAGAATGGTGGCAGTCAGATGCTTGCTCAGCAGCGCCGCAATGGGCACCCGAACCTGCTTCTTCTCTTTCTGTACTTTGGCAAACACCGGACTCTCATGCAGCGAAACGCGCACATAAAGGCCAATCAGCACCAGCACGGCGGAGAGAATAAACGGCACGCGCCAGCCCCACTGCATAAACTGCTCGTCGGTCAGCAGCCACGAAAGCAGCAGAAAAGTGCCGTTAGCGAAGAAAAAGCCAATCGGCGCACCCAGCTGAGGGAAGGAACCGTAAAGCGCACGCTTCTTCGCCGGGGCATTTTCCGTCGCCAGCAGCGCTGCGCCACCCCATTCACCACCCAGTCCCAGTCCCTGACCAAAGCGCGCCAGCGCCAGCAGCAACGGAGCCATCACGCCGATGGTTTCATAGCCGGGCAGCAGACCAATCACCACGGTGGAGATCCCCATGGTCAGCAGCGAGGCAACCAGCGTGGCTTTGCGACCCACGCGATCGCCAAAGTGACCAAACACGGCGGAGCCAATCGGACGCGCGATAAAGGCGATAGCAAAGGTGGCCAGCGACTGTAGCGTCGCGACCGTGGCATCACCCTGCGGGAAGAAAATGTGCGGGAAAACAATCACCGCAGCAGTGGCATAAATATAAAAGTCGAAGAACTCGATGGCCGTTCCGACCAGCGAGGCAATCACCACTTTACTGCGTGAGTTAACCGGCGTGGGATCCTGCTGTTTGTCGAGCGTGTCTGTGAGGGAGGCTTGCATAACTGTTTCTTATTTGTAAATACAGACAAAGAATCTTACGCATCTGCCAGAGCGCATTCAATGATGAAAACCCGCGCCGCGTCTGGCTTCAGCTGGCAAAAAGAGGATAATTTCTGAGGTGCGACGAATGTCGGGTGATACCGGGGTAATCCGGATGATATCTGGCGGGATACTCTACGAAAGGGCTAAATAAAAGTGACCCCTCAGCTATTCATCCTGTTATCTGGTTAAAAAATAGCCGAGGGGTGATATTTTCCGCTGTTGTTAACGGATTACGATGATTTGTGTCGTGACGCGCTGCCCGCTTCAGGCATTTGTGGGTCGTCTTTATATTTGGCGGTGGCGATCCACGCCGCACAGAACAGCGTCAGACGGGCGAAGAAGTAGAAAAACGCCATCAGGCCAAGCACGGAACCAAAGGCCGCACCGGAAGGCGAGGTCGCCAGCTTCGGCAGCGTTAGCGTCATCACAAACTTGATCACCTCAAAACCGATTGCCGCCAGCAGCGTGCCGCGGAACAGTGCTTTCTTACGCGGCTTATGACGCGGCAGGATCCAGAAAATCCACAGGAACAGCAGATAGTTAGCCATAACGGAAATCGAGGTGGCAATAATGGTCAGGGCGGGCCGTAACCAGTCGATGCCATCCAGCCCCAGTGCGCTGACGATCAGTGCCTGCGCCGAACCGGCTACCGAGGTCAGCGACAGCGTAATCACCAGCGCCAGCATCAGACCGGTCAGCGACAGGAAATCGCGAATATAACGCTTCCAGATCTTCTCTTTGTCATCCGGTTTGCGTTCCCACACGTCGCGCGACTGGGCACGAATCGCTTCGCGCAGGTTACCCATCCAGTTAAGACCGGAGTAGAGCGCCAGCAGTAAACCGGTAATACCCACGGTGGCACGCTGCTGAATGGCGGTATTTACCGTATTCTTCAGCGTGGTTGCCAGCGTCGGGTCGCTGATGCTGCTGACGATTTTGTTGATGATATCGGTCAGCAGATCCTGGTTCGATGCCAGCACAAAACCCACGGCGGCAAACGACACCATCAGAATGGGGATCAGCGATAAAAAAGAGAAATAGGTAATGGCCGCGCCAAACTGGCTGCCGAGCCGATCATTAAAGCGGTCAAGGGCGCGAATAAAATGCGCCACTGCCGGGATCGCCTGAAACCAGGCGGCAAAACGCGACACGCGCACAATCGAATGATCAACCGTCTCGTTGCCGGTTTTAATATCGATAAGCGGCTTTTGCGGCTGCGTATCCTGCGGGTTTTCCTGCTTGTCTGTCATAGACCTTCACTGTCCTGTTTATCATTAAAATCAAAGTATAGCCGCTCAGGTGACGTACTCTTGTAACACCTGACTCAGCCACTCCATAAAAACCCGCACGCGACGTGCCACATTGCGCCGGTGCGGATAGAGCAGGTGGATCGGCATCGGTCTGGCGGGAAAGCGATGCAGCACTTCTACCAGCTCGCCTCTTTCCAGTAATGTCTGAATCCCGGCGGCAGGCACCTGAATAATGCCTAACCCCGCCAGACAGGCGGCGCGATAGGTTTCGGTGCTGTTCACGGTGACCACACCGCCGGTGTGAACATAGTGACACTGCCTGCCATCAAAATATTCAAAACCCGGTGAAGCCTGACCCAGTTGCTGGCTGTAATGCACCATCGCATGCTGCGACAGCTCTTCCAGCCGGATCGGCATGCCGAAACGCGAAAGGTAGCCAGGGCTGGCGCAGTTGATCAAGGTATGGGTACCAATTTTTCGCGCAATCAGGCCAGAATCTTTGAGCTCACCGACGCGGATTACGCAGTCAAACCCTTCCCGGATCACATCCACCTGACGGTCGCTGCTGCTCAGCTCAATCTCTACGCCGGGGTAGTGCTGCAAAAATTCCGGCAGCCGTGGCAGGATAAAACTGGTGGCCATGGCCACAGACATATCAATCCGGAGTTTACCGCTGAGCGAGGCAGGCTCGTGCTGGAACAGGCTGTCCATATCGTCAATCATCGACAATAAATCCAGACAGCGATCGTAATAGACCAACCCGTCCTGGGTTAGTTGCACCCGGCGCGTGGTGCGATGCAGCAAACGTGTTGCCATTTGATTCTCCAGCGCCTGTATCTGTCGCGAAACGCTGCCTTTAGGGACACCTAAACTCTCTGCCGCGCGGGTAAAACTGCCCATTTCGGCCACCCGCACAAACACCTGCATTGCGTGAATTTTGTCCATGTTGTTCACCGATTGTTGTTTTTATTGAAACAGTGATGCGCATTTAACACTGTTTATAGATCAATAATTCGCGAATATCCTTAACCTGTGTTCAATTTTTCAACAGGTGCGAGAGATGAATCAGAAAGTGGCGTTAATTACCGGTGCAAACCGCGGTTTAGGCCGCAATGGCGCGTTAAAACTGGCGGCCAGGGGGACAGACATTATCCTGACTTACCGCAGCCATGCCGATGAGGCACAGACGGTGGTGAAGGAGATTGAGGCGCTGGGACGGCGTGCAGTGGCGCTGGCGCTGGACGTCGGCGAAACCGGTCAGTTCGATCGTTTTGTCGGCCAGGTGAAAGAGGCACTGCAACAGCAGTGGCAGCGTGAGCGCTTTGACTATTTAGTGAACAACGCCGGACACGGACACTACAAGCCGTTTACCGACACCACCGAGGCGGAATTTGATGCGCTGGTTAATGTGCATTTCAAAGGGCCTTACTTCCTGACCCAGAAGCTGCTGCCGCTGATCAACGACGGTGGCCGCATCCTGAATATCTCCAGCGGTCTGACCCGGCTGATCTATCCTGGCTCCTCGACCTATGCGTCAATGAAAGGGGCGATGGAGGTACTGACGCGCTATCAGGCGAAGGAGCTGGGCGAACGGCGCATTCGCGTTAATATCCTGGCACCTGGCGCGATAGAGACCGACTTTGGCGGTGGCCGGGTGCGCGATACCCCCGAGATTAACCATCAGATTGCCGGGCTGACGGCGCTGGGCCGGGTCGGACTGCCGGATGATATCGGCGACGCCATCAGCGCGATCCTCAGTGACGAAACCGGCTGGATCACCGCTCAGCGTATTGAAGCCTCAGGCGGGCAGGGGATTTAACCGCTGGTGGCGTCGCGGAAAGCACCCCGCGACGTCGCCGCCGCCTTTTACAGCGTAATGGTGCCATCGATAACGGTAACGGTATTACCGCCAATCCAGATGGTTTCACCATTAAAGGTTACGTTCACCCGACCGGCACGCTGCAGGGCAGTACCCTGACGCACGCGATAGGAGGTGGTATGGCCTGCGGCTGCAAAATACCGCGCCAGACAGGCGTTGGCGCTGCCGGTCACCGGATCTTCGGTCAGGCTGCCATTTTCCACCAGCAGGCCACGCACTTCATACTGTTCATGCTCGCCCGAGGGCAAACGGCCAAAAGGCATCACGCCCGAGACACCCGCATGTTTAATCAGGCGCTGCAAATCGCTGACATTGGGCTGCAGCGCCAGCACGGCCTCGGCGCTGACCATCGGCACCAGCAGCCAGCGGATACCCATATCCACCACGGTCGGGCTTTGCGTCAGATCGAATGCATCGCTGTTTAAGGCGTTACCCATCAGCGCATCCTGCCATGGCATCAGGGTGGCAGCTGGCGCGGCAAAGGCCAGTCCGCCCGTCTCATTAATCTTCACCGTCACGTTACCGACGCCGCACTCCTGCACGATTTCACCCGGCGTACGGGTTGGCCAGCCCGCCTCCAGCAGCGCGTGTGCGGTGCCCAGCGTCGGGTGACCGGCAAACGGCAGTTCGCCTTCAACGGTAAAAATACGCACCCGGTAGTCCGCCTCTTCATGTTGTGGCGGCAGCACAAAGGTGGTTTCCGACAGGTTAGTCCAGCGGGCAATCGCCGCCAGCTGGCTGTCGCTCAACCCCTGAGCATCCATAATCACCGCCAGCGGATTGCCATTAAAGGCTGCTGAGGTAAACACATCGACTTGCTTAAACGCGACCTTCATAGTGACTCCTTGCGATTGGGTTCAGTGCGGCCTTTTCTCTGCCGGATGATTGCTTATAACAGCTAACAGCGTTATCAATAAGTTAAAGATTTTACCGGAGACTGTGAATGCTAACGATCCTGGGACGCGCCTCCTCAATCAACGTGCGCAAAGTATTATGGCTGTGTGACGAGCTTGACCTTGATTATCAGCGCGAAGAGTGGGGCGACGGATTCCGCTCAACGCATCTGCCCGAATTCATGGCACTCAACCCCAATGCGATGGTGCCGGTACTGAAAGATGATGACTTTGTGATGTGGGAATCCAACGCCATCCTGCGCTATCTGGCGAATGCCTATGGCGGCGAGTGGCTCTATCCTCATCATCCGCAAACGCGTGCGCCTGTCGATCAGTGGATGGACTGGCAGTCCACTGAACTCAACACCTCATGGCGCTACGCATTTATGTCGCTGGTGCGAAATTCACCGGCTCATCAGGATCCACGTCTGCTGGCCGCGGCCAGCAAAGGCTGGGCACACACCATGAGCATTCTCAATCAGCAGCTGGAAAAAACCGGTCGCTACGTTGCCGGACGTAATTTCACGCTGGCAGACATTCCGATTGGTCTGGCGGTGAACCGCTGGTTTGAAACGCCGCTCGAACACCCTGATTATCCGGCGGTACGCACCTATTACGAACGCCTGACTGAACGCCACGGCTATACCGTCTGGGGTCGCAACGGCACACCCTGAGCCTCGCCGCAGGATACTCCCGCCAGTTCACAGGCGATTTCGCCCGCGCGTCTGATCGCCCAGCTATAGCGCGCATCAAACGGATAGCAGCAGGAGAGGCGCAGTGCATGGTTGTAGCGCTCGCTCAGCGAATAGAGCGCGCCGGGCGTGACGCAAATCTGCTCCTGCAGCAGCCGATCAAACATCTCGGTGGTATTTACGCCGCCCGGTAACTCGACCCAGAAGACGAAGCCACCGCGCGGCAGCGTCGCGCGGGTGCCCTCCGGGAAGTAGCGGGCGATCAGCCCCCGCGCCTCATCCAGGTTGGCCGCGTAGCGACGGCGCAGCGTGCGCAGATGGTGGTCATAACCGCCGGAAGCAAGAAACTCCGCCAGCGTTTCAGAGAGCAGGGCGGATTCTGCCATCGACGACACCGCTTTCAGTCGGGCAATCGCATCATGAAAACGGCCAGCGGCGGTCCAGCCAATACGGAAATCGGGCGCCACGGTTTTGGTGAAGCTGGTGCAGTAGATCACCCAGCCGTCGCGATCAAAGGCTTTTACCGCGGGCGAGAGCGGCCAGTCGAACTGTAACTCGTCATACAGCCCATCTTCTATCAGCGGAACGTGGTAAGTATTCACTAACTTCGCCAGCCGCTTCTTGTTCTCCAGCGACATGCCGCAGCCCAGCGGGTTCTGCGCGCTCGGCATCGCAATCAGCGCCTTAATTCGCTGCTCCTGAAGCAGCATCTCCAGCGCATCCAGCGACAGCCCATGCTGCGGATCGGTGGGAATTTCCAGCGCCTTAAGGCCCAGTGAAGCCAGCAGCGGGAAGAGGAAAAAGTAGGTCGGCGACTCCAGTCCGACGCAGTCGCCGGGCTGCGTGACCGCCCGCAGCGCCAGCTGAAGCGCCTCCATGCAGCCGTGAGTAAGAGTGATCTCATCGGCGGTGAGCGTCTGTCCGGCGTGCAGCGCCCGTCGCGCAATCTCCTCCCGTAAGCGCTCACTACCGGGCGGAAGCGCATAGCGCCCAATCATGTTCGGATGACGGCGCAGCAGTGAGGCGGTAATCCGGGCAATACGCGCCGCAGGAAACAGCTCGCTATCCTGGGGACAGGCCAGGGAAATATTGATGTAGTCGGGATGGTTCTGCGCCGCAAATACCTTATCGATCAGGTCGAGCTTGCTGCTGCTGGGGTCGCGTACCCGGGTTTTATGCTGACCATGGCGGGTCACGGCGGGCAACACGCCGCGCACGTAATAGCCCGACTGGGGACGCGCCTCAATCAGCCCGCGATCTTCCAGTAACTGCCAGGCATTCAGTACCGTATTGACGCTGACCTGATGTGACTGGGCGACGCGGCGGATCGCCGGCAGACGTTTGCCGGGTTTCAGCGTGCCCTGATGGATAGCCTCAGCGAAGCTGTCTGCCAGCTGCTGATAGAGCGGCTGATCGGAAGTAGGAGCAAGGGACACAGTAGCCTCCGGATTGGATGGGTACAATTGCTGTTAACGGGAATTGTAACCATAACAATAGTGATTTTTTGTCACTGTTACCATCCCTTTTGCCGCCTTAGCATAGAACTCTGTCTGTTTTCAGGAGAGTCACCATGCTCGATCCCTCTTTCTTCAGTTACGTTACCGTCATGTCGATTACGCCAGGCCCGAACAATCTGCTGCTGGCGACCTCAGGCGTCAATTTCGGCATGCGCCGCACGCTGCCGATGGTGTTTGGCATACTGGTAGGTTGTGCGCTGCAAACGGTGATCGCCGGCGTCGCACTGGAGGTCTTACTGCACTGGATGGCGGCGATTCGCCTGCCGCTGACGCTGGCAGGCTGTGCCTATCTGTTGTGGCTCTCGTGGAAGATTTTCCGTGCGGCAGCACCTGAAGTGCGCAGCAAGCCGCAGCCCATGACGCTGCTGGGCGGAGCCTGTTTCCAGGCGATCAATCCCAAAGCCTGGCTGATGGCGACCAATGTGGCGCTGTTGTACAGCGCCAGCAGCGGCGTGCTGACGGTGATGATCGGCTTTATGCTGCTGAACCTGCCCTGCATTCTGATCTGGGCTGCGCTGGGCGATCGCCTGCGCAGCCATCTGCAGATTGCCTGGAAGCGTCAGTTATTCAACAGCCTGATGGCGCTGTCGCTGGTGGCGACTACCATCTGGATGCTGACCGACGCCTTGCTGGCCGCTTAATCGGGTGCACCAGGTGCTGTGGCCGACGGCCATTTCCAGTTCTGCACCTCCGGCACATCTTCACCGTGTTCTCGCACATAGCGATGATGTTCAGCGATGCGCTCCTGCAGATCGTCCAGCAGCTCAGGATGCGCATCGGCCAGGCCCGGCACGCGCAGAATCGCCTCCTGCGCCAGATGATAGCGGTCAAGCTCGTTCAGCACCGTCATATCAAATGGCGTGGTGGTGGTTCCCTCTTCATTGAAGCCGCGAACATGGAAGTTGCGGTGGTTGGTTCGCGAATAGGTCAGGCGATGTATCAGCGTTGGATAACCGTGGAAGGCGAAAATCACCGGTTTATCCTGGGTAAACAGCGCGTCGAATTCCGCATCAGACTTGCCATGCGGATGCTGATCCTGCGGCTGCAGCGCCAGCAGATCGACCACGTTCACCACGCGGATACGCAGTTCGGGCAGCATACCGCGCAGCAGATCCACCGCCGCCATCGTCTCCATGGTCGGCACATCACCGGCACAGGCCATCACCACATCCGGCTCCTCATGCTCTGGGGTGGTGCCCGCCCAGCGCCACTCGCCCATGCCCGCTTCACAATGGGTTACCGCACTCGCCATATCCAGCCACTGCGGCGCAGGCTGCTTGCCCGCCACAATCACATTGATGCGGTCCCAGGTGCGCAGGCAGTGATCGCCAACCCACAGCAGCGTATTGGCATCGGGCGGCAGATAGATGCGCACAATGTCCGCTTTTTTATTGGCAACGTGATCGATAAAGCCAGGATCCTGATGGCTATAGCCATTGTGATCCTGTCGCCAGACGTGCGAAGAGAGCAGATAGTTCAGCGACGAGATCGGCTTACGCCAGCCCAGTTTACGCGACACTTTCAGCCACTTGGCGTGCTGGTTAAACATCGAATCGACGATGTGGATAAAAGCTTCATAACAGTTAAACAGCCCGTGGCGGCCGGTCAGCAGATAGCCCTCAAGCCAGCCCTGACACTGATGCTCACTGAGAATTTCCATCACCCGGCCATCACGCGCCAGCTGCTCATCGTAAGGCTCTGTTCGTTCCAGCCAGGTACGGCTGGTCACGTCGAAGACCGGCGTCAGGCGGTTAGAGGCGGTTTCATCCGGGCCAAACAGGCGGAAATTATCGCGGTTGCGCTGGAACAGCACGCTGAGATAGCGGCCCAGATGCTCAGTGGCCTGCGCCATCTGGGCGCCTGGCTCGCTGACATCGCAGGCAAACTCCGCGAGTTCAGGCGCATCCAGCTCACGGCGCAACAGGCCACCATTGGCATAAGGCGATGACCCCATGCGTTTATCACCTTCCGGTGCCAGCGCCTGCAGTTCCGGCTTTAAGCGACCCTGTTCATCAAACAGGTCGTCTGGCTGATAACTCCGCATCCACGTCTCAAGGATCTGGCGATGACTTTCATCTTCACGACAGGCCGCGACCGGCACCTGATGCGCCCGCCAGAAATCCTCCACTTTCTTTCCGTCGACCGTTTTGGGGCCGGTCCAGCCTTTGGGACTGCGAAGAATAATCATCGGCCAGCGCGGCACCCCGGTGGTGGCTTTGCCCTGGCGCGCCTCGCGCTGATAAGCGGCGATTTTACTGAAGGCACTATCCAGCGCCTCCGCCATCAGCGGATGCATTTTTTCAGGCTCATGCCCGCAGACGAACAGCGGCTCATAGCCGTAGCCACTGAACAACTGGTGCAAATCTTCATCGCTGCTGCGACCCAGCAGCGTCGGGTTGGCGATTTTGTAGCCATTGAGATGCAGAATCGGCAGGACCGCGCCGTCACGTTCAGGATTCAGGAATTTAATGCCGTGCCAGCTGGAGGCCAGTGGACCGGTCTCCGCTTCGCCGTCGCCAATCACGCAGGGTACAACCAGTTCGGGATTATCGAAGGCCGCGCCAAACGCATGGGAAAGCGAATAGCCCAGCTCACCGCCTTCATTAATCGAGCCAGGCGTTTCCGGTGCCGCGTGACTGGGAATGCCCCCCGGAAAGGAGAACTGTTTGAACAGACGCTGCATTCCCGCCGCATCCTGCGTGATGTGCGGATAAATCTCGCTGTAGCTGCCCTCAAGCCAGGTATTCGCCACCATGCCGGGGCCGCCATGTCCTGGTCCGCAGATGTAGATCATATCCAGGTTTTGCTTCCGGATAACGCGGTTGAGGTGGGCATAGATAAAATTCAGGCCTGGCGTAGTGCCCCAGTGACCCAGCAGACGCGGTTTAATGTGTTCAGGCCTGAGTGGCTCACGCAACAGCGGGTTATCCATCAGGTAAATTTGTCCGACGGAGAGGTAGTTTGCTGCCCGCCAGTAGCGGTCGAGCAGCGTGAATTCCGGTGAAGCAGGGGAGTAAGACATGCAGTTTCCTCCTGATCGTGCAGCTAAAAGATGCCTTAACCCTAATAGAGAATGCCCGGATCGACCAGGTAACCAACCAATAAAAAAGGCCCCGCAGTGCGGAGCCTTTTTATCAATGGCGCTGAATTATTTGCCGACGACGAACGCGGTTTCCCGTCCTTCATCGTTTGCCGCCATCGGGGTAACCGGCGAATAGTCGAGCTGCAGAATCCGGCTGGTTTCGGCTAACACTTTCTCTGTCAGCGCTACGTCGCCGTTCAGCTTACGTCCCCAGGATGGGATCACCGCACGGATTTTGTTCTGCCATTCCGGCGAAGCCATCTGCTCAGGACAAACCTTGTGCAGCAGCTCCAGCATGATCGGTGCCGCCGTAGAGGCGCCAGGCGATGCACCCAGCAGTGCTGAAATCGAGCCATCCTGTGAGGCGACCACTTCGGTGCCCAGGCGTAACACGGCGCCCTCTTTCTCATCTTTCTTGATGATCTGCACACGCTGACCGGCAGTCACTAAGCGCCAGTCCTCCTGCTTCGCCTGCGGCACATAGGCGCGCAGGGCGTCCATCCGGTCGCGATCGCTTTGCAGCACCTGATCCATCAGGTATTTCACCAGATCAAAACTTTTCAGCCCCACTTTCACCATCGGCAGCATATTGCTGCTGTTCAGTGAGGTGAACATATCCATCAGCGAACCCTGCTTCAGGAACTTAGTCGAGAAGGTGGCGAACGGGCCAAACAGCAGCACCTGCTTGCCATCCAGCACGCGGGTGTCGACGTGCGGCACGGACATCGGTGGCGCACCGACGCTGGCTTTGCCATAGACCTTGGCCATGTGCTGCGCGACGACCTGCGGATTTTCCGTTACCAGGAATGAACCGCCCACCGGGAAGCCAGCGTAACCGTTGGCTTCCGGGATGCCAGCCTTCTGCAACAGCGGTAACGCTGCGCCGCCAGCACCGATAAATATTCTACCCGCCGTCAGTGTGCGACGCGTGCCGCTGTTCAGACACTGCAGCGTCACCTGCCAGCGACCGTCGGCGAGCTGCTTCAGCTCACGCACTTCCTGGCGCAGACGCAGCTGGAAATTCGCTCTCTTCTCTAATGAGGCGATCAGCTGACGGGTGATTTCACCGAAGTTCACATCGGTGCCCATCTCCGTCCAGGTCGCGGCCACTTTCTGGCTGCGGTCACGGCCATTCATCACCAGCGGGATCCAGCGGGCAATCTGCTGCGGATCTTCGGAGTAGGCCATGCCACGGAACAGGGTACTTTTCTGCAGCGCCTTAAAGCGCTTGCGCAGGAAGTCGACATTGTCGTCACCCCAGACAAAGCTCATGTGCGGCGTGCTATGAATAAAGCTTTTAGGGTTGCGCAGGTTGCCTTTCTGAACCTGATAAGCCCAGAACTGGCGGGAAATCTGGAACGATTCGTTGATCGTTACCGCTTTAGAGATGTCGATGCTGCCATCCGCCTGCTGAGGCGTATAGTTCAGCTCTGCCAGCGCCGCATGACCGGTGCCCGCGTTATTCCAGCCGTTGGACGACTCTTCGGCCACGCTATCCAGCCGCTCCACCATTTCGATGGACCAGTCCGGCTCTAAATCCTGCAGCCACGCGCCGAGGGTGGCGCTCATCACACCTGCGCCAATCAGCAGCACGTCAACGTCTTTGCGCTCCTGCGCGGTAATAGTGGTGTCCTTTGCCATGGCACTCATCGCGAGCGCAAGGTTTACAGCTGAATTGCACATGAGGCGACATCTCCTCTTCTGTTGACCTGAAGCCCAACAGTTTTGCAGGCGAAATAGTCACGCTTCTTACGAGCGCGTTGCGCTATTTCTCAAAGGTTAAGTCTCAGGTATAGGGTTAAAGCGGTAATAACGCGTTAACTGCACGTTATGCTTTGTCATCTGAATATAACATTCTCGCATCTGAATTAAACATTTGTTTATTTTTTAAATGCAGAAATGATTCAGCATAAGAATTAATCATCAGGGCCAGCGGCGTATTAGGGTTTTTTTAGTGTGAAGTCAGTGGGTTAACGGAAATGGCATGTTGCTGAAAAGCCCCGTGCTGGTGCAACGACGGAATGGATATGCACCGTGCGGAATTATTTAATCCGCTGAAATTTAGCGATTTATTATGCAGTAAGGAATAACGGGAATCGGGGGAAGAGAGGCTGAAAGGCTGCTTGTGTAAAAATAATGTTACATTTTTGTGAGTCTGAAAATGCGTGCACACCGGCGCACGCATCGGATTCACTTATGACTGACTGGCGCTGGCGGGCAACTTTTTCAGACTTATCGCCATGCGGTTGTAGGTGTTCATCAGACCAATCGCGATGTTCAGATCGACAATCTCTTTTTCACTGAAGTGCGCTTTCAGTGCGGTATAGCGGTCGTCTGGCGCGCCCTGCTGAGCAATCAGGGTCAGGCATTCAGCCCAGTACAGGGCAGCCTTCTCTTTATCACTGAACAGCGTACCGGATTCCTGCCAGACCGAGGTCAGCACGATCTTATCCCAGACCATGCCCGACTTATTCAGTGCTTTGGTATGTAAATCAATGCAGTAGGCACAGCCATTAATCTGCGATATGCGCAGGAACAGCAGTTCCAGTAAAGTGAGCGGCAGATCGGTTTGTGCCAGATAACTGTATACGCCGCCCAGCGCTTTCATGCCTGCCGGTGCTGCACTGTGAAAATCGATACGTTCGCTCATCTTATTGCCTCATTCAGGGTTGATAAGGCGATTTTCAGCCTTTCAATGGAGCAGATAAAGTGCCAAAAAATGAGAGTCTGACTGGTCCATCGCCGCTTTCCACGCTGACACTGCAGCGCGGCGCGTCACGTGGCCTCAGTGAACAACTGCGCCAGCTGATCGAACAGGCGATTGGTGAAGGACGTTTACAACCTGGCGCACGTCTGCCTTCTTGCCGCGATCTGGCCGCTCAGCTCGGCGTGGCGCGTGGCACCGTTCGCGCCAGTTATGACATGCTGGTTGATGGTCAGTTTCTGCAGGCCAGAGGCGCGGCGGGTACCTTCGTCAGCCCATTACCGCCGTTAAAACCGGTCAATGCCGAGGCTGAACGCCAGCTGCTGGAGGGTGCAGAGGAGTATGAAGCGCCACCGCTGACCTTCCAGATGGGCATTCCTGCCAGCGATGCATTCCCGGCCAAAGTCTGGCTGCGCATTCTGCAGCGTCAGACGCGCATGCAGGTCAGCAGACCGGCCAGCTATCCCGATCCCCGCGGCAGCTTAGCGTTGCGGCAGGCGCTGGTGGCCTACCTGGCGGTGGCACGCGGCCTGCGCTGTCAGGCGGACCAGATTATTATTACCAGCGGCTATGCTGGCGCAATGGGACTGATTGGGCTGGCGATGAATTTTCAGGGTAAAACAGCATGGCTGGAAGATCCCGGATTCTGGGTGGCGCGTCGCGCGGTTGAAGCGCTGCACGTCACGCCGGTTGCCGTGCCGGTTGATGCCGAAGGGTTGCAGGTTGAGGCCGGGATTGCCCGCGCGCCGGATGCCGCTTTTGCGCTGGTCACACCGGGACAGCAGGCGCCGCTTGGCATGACGATGAGCCTGGCACGCCGCCATGAATTGCTTAACTGGGCCAGCCGCGCGGAGCGCTGGATTATCGAAGATGACTATCTCGGCGAGCTTCAGCCCGGCACCCGCGCCGCGCCGGCACTGGCCGCGCTCGACAGCCAGGGGCGGGTGTTGCACATCGGCACGTTCAGCAAGACGCTGACGCCGCAACTGCGTCTCGGTTTTATGGTGGTGCCACCCGCGCTGACGGCCCGGTTCGGTGAGGTCTGCGCGTTGCTTTCGCCTGCCTCCTCCGGATTGCTGCACAACGCGGTGGCGGAATTTCTGCGGGATGGCCACTTTATGCGGCATCTGCGGCGCATGAAGCGCGTCTATCATGAGCGGCTGGAGCAGATGATCGCGGCGCTGCATCCTCACTTTCCTGACCTGCAACGCGCCGGGCTGGCGGTGATTGTCCGTTTACCCGCCGGTTCACCGGATCAGGTGATTGCGCAGCAGGCGGTGGAGTGGGGCATGGCGCCGTCACCGCTGTCGATCTGGTATCAGCAGGCGGATCAGCGCGGTGCGGGCCTGCTGCTGGGGGCGGCACATCTGCCACGTGAAGGTTATGCGCGCAGTGCCGAAAGGCTAAAGGCGCTGGTCGATGCGCAGGCGGTCAGCCCCTGAACCAGCGACGCCAGACAAAACGGATAACAAAAAACTCCAGTGCGCCCAGCAGCAAAAACCAGACGCAAAACACCACCGTGTAGAGCTGATTCAGGTCCTGCAAATGGAACATCTGCAACAGATGCTGCGCCACCGTCACGCTAAAGGCGGGCGCGGGCAGCAGCAGCGCCGAGAGAAAGCCCAGCAGTAAAATGCCACCAGGCACGATCAACGTTTCAAAAGGGTTATTCATAACCGGTATCCCATATTTATCAGCCCGGCATTTTCCGGTAAACGGCGACACGGTTCAATGGTGGCGCGCTGCTTCGTGCGCATCCGGCATGCTACATGGCCAGAGGAATGGTCAGAAAATGCTTTGCTACCATCGACTTAGCGCGATTCATAGCGGATGATAAGAGTTATAGCCTTTGCTATACTTAAATCCCTGATTTTACTGTCTTTTTATCTTTGGGTTTGCATGGTAGACTGCGCCCACTTTTTCATAACTGAACACTTTGTGTGGTGAATTCAGCGTGAATTGCCGCTTTTTCGCCCCAGGTGAATAAATCATGACCTTTATTGCCACTTTAATTCTTGCGCTGGGCATGTCGATGGACGCGTTTGCTGCTGCTCTGGGCAAAGGTGCCACATTGCATCGTCCCGGTTTTAAAGAAGCGCTGCGTACCGGTCTGATTTTCGGCTCAATTGAAGCGCTGACGCCGCTGATTGGCTGGGCGCTTGGCCTGGCCGCCAGCCGTTACATCATGGCGTGGGATCACTGGGTTGCCTTCATCCTGCTGGCGTTTCTGGGTGGCCGTATGATGATGGAAGGCTTCCGTCAGACTGCTGTTGCAGAACCCTGTGAAGCCCCGCAAAGCCATGGCTTTATGGTACTGGCGACCACTGCGGTAGCGACCAGCCTGGATGCGCTGGCTGTCGGTGTGGGTCTGGCTTTCCTGCAGGTGAACATCATTACTACCGCGCTGACCATTGGTGCAGCCACTACGGTGATGGCGACGACTGGCGTATTAGTCGGGCGCTTTATCGGTCCGATTCTGGGCAAATGGGCGGAAGTGTTGGGTGGAGTAGTGCTGATTGCCGTCGGCTCTACCATTCTGTTGCAGCATCTCGGCTACACCGCGTAGGGCTTTTGCACATAAAACCGCCATTTTTGTGATCTGGTTCAAATTTATTTGCTGTTAAAACGCACAGGAGCTATACTTTTTCGGTATATGTTCAACTAAATTTGAATCAGGTGTTCCATGAAACGTATTTTTAAACACGTGTTCCGCGCTTACGTTGAGACGTTCAAACACGTACCGCCGGGTGCCATGTACTAAGCACCCCGCAAGAAACCCTCGATAATCGCGGTCAGGGATCGACCTGTGATTATCACCTTTTCTGCTTTTTCTGCTTTTTCTGCCTTTGCTTCTGCTGATTTAAACCCGCGTTTTTGCACTTCGGGTGCATCCTGTTTGTTGCAACTCCTCTCCTTCTGATTTTCCCGTTATGCGTCACTTTGAGCCAGAAAAGACGTTGCTGCAGTGATCTAATCTGCCCGGGAGATTTCCGGATGCCAGACAAAATGGCGGCATACCTTAAACAGGAAACAAGCACTTTTAATGGGTCACGGAATTGCCTGTGCCGAAACAAAGATTCACGGTTAACCCTGATGATTTTTCCTGAATATTTCAGTAAACCATTCGATAAAGACCCGGACCTTAGGCGGAAGATAGCGTCGGTCAGGGTAGAGTATAGAAACCGGTTTCGTCACAGTCGCATAACCCGATAATACTTCCTTCAGCTGGCCTGTTTCGAGGCAGGGCTTTAATGCCGTATATAATGCGTGAAGCATGCCGAGGCCCGCCACGCCACATGAAAGAAGGACGTCAGAATTGTTAACTCGTATGCTGCTTCCCGGATGCCGTGAAACAATTTCGCCATTCATGACAAATTTCCATTCCTGGATGTCCCGACTGTGTTCATTAAAAAAATAAATGGCTTTGTGATCTTTAAGGTCATCAGGCGTTAAAGGAGTGCCATATTTATCCAGATAAGAGGGTGCTGCACAGGTGACCATCTGCAGGCTGCCCATTCTGCGCGAAATAAAATTCGAATCAGCAAGCTCACCGAGACGAATAACACAGTCCACACCTTCTGTAATTAAATGGGTCAGGCGATCTGAAGCGGTTAAGACTATTTCAATTTCAGGATATAAAGCCTGAAACTCGCTTAATTGTGGGATCAGGATACTGTGCGCCAGCGCCAGTGGAACATCAATGCGCAGCTGGCCACGAGGTCGCTGATTTGAAGAGTAAGAAGCCATTATATCGCTGGCATCACTCAGCAGCGTTTTAGCCCGCTGATAAATTTCCTCCCCTTCAACGGTCACACTCAGACTGCGCGTTGTGCGGTGCAATAGCTTAACGCCAAGCTTGTCTTCCAGTTGTTGTACGGACTTACTGACCGCAGGGCGATGCAGCTGCAAAGCGTCAGCGGCCCGGGTGAAACTACGGAATTCAACGACGTGAACAAAAATATCCATCAATTCCAGCATGTTCGAGCGCATCATTTAACTCCGCAAAAAATATTCCTGCCGAAATAGTGTATTGCGGATTATATCTCATTCCGATTGTTTCTCCTGCAGTAACACTGAAGTCCTTTTACGTGGCTTTTTACGCCTGCCTGCTTTTTTTATCATCACTCTATTGGATGCATACACATGGGAAATGACAAAATGAAAGCATGGTTACTGAAAGATTTTGGACTTGAAAACTTAAAGCTTGAAGAGGTGGAAACGCCTGTACCCGGTCCGGGTGAACTTCTGGTTAAAGTTGGCGCGGTGTCTCTGAACTTCAGGGATAAGGCAATAGTAGAGGGCTTTTATGAGCCTCATCTGGTTCCAAAGCCACTGATTCCTGTCTCTGATGCCACAGGTACCGTTGTTGCCACGGGACAGGGTGTATCCCGTTTTAGCACGGGTGATCGCGTTAACTCGCATCTCTATTCACGCTGGTTAGAGGGTGAACCTGCAGCCGATGAGCCAGCATGGTGTATTGGAATGCCGTTACCCGGCGGGCTGGCTGAGTACATGATCATTCATGAGGACAGCGCAGTTAAAGCGCCTGACAGCATGACAGATGAAGAAGCCTCTACACTTCCCATCGCTGCACTTACGGCATGGTACTCGCTAATGGATATCGGCAATCTGCAACCCGGTCAGACCGTGCTCGTACAGGGAACCGGTGGTGTATCGGTCTTCGCTGCTCAGATAGCGCATGCCTATGGTGCACGTGTCATTGCCACCTCCAGTAACGATGCAAACCTTGAGCGCATTAAATCACTGGGAGCTGATGAAGGAATTAACTATAAAAAATACCCTGAGTGGGAAAGAAAAGTGCTTGAAATGACTGATGGTAAAGGCGCTGACGTAACGATAGATGTCGCCGGGGGCAATGGCATCAATCAGTCAATTGCTGCGACAAAAGTTGCCGGTACGATTGCTCAGGTAGGATTTCTGACCGGCCAGACAGCACAACTTGATTTGATGCCGTTAATTTTCCGTCAGACAAAAATCCGGGGCATTGCGGTTGCACCACGCTCCTCGTTTGATCGGATGAATCCGTTCCTCAATAAACATAATATCAAGCCCGTCATTGAACAGGTTTACAGCTTTAATGAGGCGGTTGAAGCCTTCCGGCATCTCTCCCGTGGTGCATTTGGCAAAATCGTCATCAGAATTAGTGACTGATAACGACTTTTTATTCCTCAATTCTGGCAGTTTTCACCGACTGCCAGATACTTTCGGATCCCATTCTCACCGCGTTAAACCCCTTCTCAAAGCGTACTTATATCCTTTCTGCACATCGTCAAAAGGGCCGCTTTTCGTATCACCACGACCGGCAGCGGTGAGTTACTTTTGCGGGTGGATAAGGGACAATTTTCGCCCGGCAAAAACGCTCCTGTCTTAAATCGCATCGGCCAAAAATTCAATAAATGTCCGTACTTTCGAATTGAGTGCCGAACGTTCGGTGACACAGGCATAGATATTCATCGGCAGGGACTCAATGGTGCTCTCGCCACTGTGACCTGACCAGGATAAAGGCCTTAACAGACCGCTGTCTATCAGTGGCTGAGCTACAAAGCTTGCCAGACGGGCAATGCCGCCGCCGTTTACGGCTATTCTGGCGATGATATCAATATCATCGCTGATAAAACTGGGGTTGAGTTTTGCATTAACAGGCTGTCCGTTGACCATAAATGTCCATGGCAGAAACCGTCTGTCGGTGGGATAGCGGAAAACCAGGCAGGCGTGCTGGCTAAGTTCTCCAGGCGTCTGAGGCGTACCAGCGCGATCAAGATAAGCGGGAGCCGCACAGAATATAAAGGGTAACGATGCAATTTTTCTGGCGATTAGTTGATCATTCAGCTGTGCTTCGATGCGGATACTGACATCGACGCCTTCCAGGCGATGATCGACGTTGCGATCGGTACTGATCAGTTCAATATCTATATCGGGGAAAGACGCTTTGAAAGCGGGCATAAGGGGAGCCAGAACGTACCGACCAAACGCGGCTGTCGTAGCGATACAAAGTGGCCCCTGTGGTTTGGTTTCATTCGCAGCAGCCTGAGAGGCGAGTTCGATATCATGTGGGATGTGACGGACTTTCTCGAAATAGCGTTTACCGTTTTCCGTTAAGGTCATGCTGCGGGTGGTGCGCGATAGCAGTCGCACGCCCAGATGCGCTTCAAGACGGGAAAGACTCTGGCTGACTGCTGCCGGACTCATACCTTTAGCGCGTGCCGCCGCTGCAATACTGCCGTTTTCCACCACGCGAATAAAAGTGCTAATCAGCCCTAAAATGTCCATCGTATCCTCAACCGTTAATTCGTCACTTTTACTTAATAATGATTAAAGCATAACCGCTCTACAACCCCCCGCATAAGCTTGTTAAGTTAGCCACAGTCTTATCTACTTTTGTTAAACAGGATATTCAGATGACTGATGCTGCAACAAAAAAAACCTTACGAACCCGCTTGCCGGTGCGCACGACACCTTACATATTTGCGCTTTATATGGCGATCATCATGGCGTTCCTGATGAGTCTGGTCATCACGTTAGCCGAATTCGGAATGGGGCCTCATTACATGACAAATGTGATGAATGCTTACCGGGTCGCCATGCCAGCGGCTTTCTTTTGCATACTGGTTGTCCGTCCTGTTGTTATCCGGCTCGTAGGATTGACCGTTCACGGTCACTGAGACAGTCAGCATGCCCAAAATGGGCGGACAGGTAGGGTTTAGCCCGCTTCTCGCTCATCGCGGCAGGCTGCTTCTGCACCAGAATGGAGGCGGGTGGCAAACCTCCAGCATTTCAGATGCAGGGTGAGGGCGGGCAGGTCGTCCGGATACTGACCGGTATCAGGATGAAAGATGCCGAAGAGCCGGGCGTACGATATGCAGCAGGTAAAGCTCACAGATGAAGAGGGCGGTGACAGCGCTTCGCTGGCCGTGCGGAAATTTTTAGGCGATGTGACATTACAGGCTCTGTTTATTGTTAAGCATCAACGTTAAATCGGCACCGTCATTATGACAGGATTAGCCTGCTCCTCTTCGCACACAGCGGAGCCTGAAGCACTTCCTGAGCAGTCAAAATAAAACAGCCATTCAGCCATCTGAGCGTTTAAATGGTTAAAATAAATAAACATATACATTGCTAAATTATTATCGCTATGTCTTAATGCGTCATCGGTTTGGAACACAGACCTTATGAAAGCAGTTTTAGTAAAGTAGTCCTCAGTTCAAGTGTTATCCACAGATATCCTTCTTCGAGAGCCTCCTCCTAAGTGCCCAATAAGTAAATCTCTAACTACAGGCCATCTTCGCCGCTCTTAGTGGCTAATCGATTAAGGAAATATCTATGTCTAACAAAATGACTGGTTTAGTAAAATGGTTTAACTCAGATAAAGGTTTTGGCTTTATCACTCCCGATGATGGCAGCAAAGATGTATTCGTGCATTTCTCTGCTATCCAGGGTGATAACTACAAAACGCTTGATGAAGGTCAGAAAGTCTCCTTCACCATTGAAAATGGCGCCAAAGGCCCTGCAGCTGGCAACGTCACAGCGCAGTAAGCCGCGCTCATTATCAGCGACGCTTACAATAGCGATGAAGACATAAGTCTGAGCAGATAAGCTCTGCTGATAATAAAAGAAACCCGCTCAGTGCGGGTTTTTTATTGCCTGAAATTCGCATCATCTCTGGTCCGTTGACCTGCTCCGCGTTTATCAGGCTACCCCGATGTTAATCCTCCCTTCATAAGCCCTGCCCGTTATGAAATGTTACGTTAAGCCATCGGGCAAAAGCCATAACGCGCCTTTTGAAATCAGCGATGCTCCCCTGAGGTGTATTACTGATTGCCAGCAAGTAATCCATTTCTTTTGCTAACGCTGGATATCGGGCATTGAATGTAAAGCGATACTCCTCGAGTGTTTCAGGCCACTGTTTGTCATGTTCACTGCGAAGAATATTGGTTGCTCTGATTGTCTTTCGTGCAGCAGCACGCTGTAGCTGCAACTTTTTATTTTCGTCAGCAGATAACTGCATTTGAGTTATTAATTTTTCCAGCACCGGCAGGAAGTCACCATTCACTGCTACAGCAATTTCTTTTGAAGGTTTAAATGCCTGGAATCGTTGACTCAGGTCCTCTCCGTAAACGCAGACACAGTGATGTTTGAGCCAGTATCCCCAGCTAAGCAGATTATCCGGATGCACTACCTGTTGTAACAGACCACAATCAAAATCGATTTTACTGAGAACAGGATTATTTTTTTCAAGTTTACGTTGTATTTCAGTAGTTTGCACTTTAGCCGCTTCGCCGGGATCAACGCTAAATATGACTGTCATATCCAGATCGGACTTCCCGATTTTTGCCCGGCCTTCAGCCACACTGCCATACAAATAAAGGCTATGTATAAGCTCAGGAAAACTTTGGATTAGCTTTGCCACGACCTGTGCAACAATATTCCGGAACTCTGGCTGCAATTTATTGGTTTCTGGCAGGGCAATAAAGCCGTTGTGATCGATTGCCACCCTGTATCCCTTTTAATGGCGTCATTCACCGGGTTAATAAGTCCTGGGAATCTGAGATTCTCATGGCGGATTAATTATATCTCTCATGTCCGCTTCTCGCTCACAGCGTACACACATCATTCACTGCCGTCATTGCCTTCCCGCTTACACCAGACACATCCCCCGCCAGAGTTCATCACCCGCAATGCCAGCGTCTTCTTAGGCGAAACCCCATACTTTTTCACACCATCGCGCGGATAACCCGCCTGCTGCCTGATCCCGACCTACACTGAATTATTCTCCCCAAACCAGGAGCAGCGGATGATCCAGAAGCATCGACGAAAACAGGCAGCGATTGTGGCAGGTGTTGGATTGGGTGTGGCGGCCACGTTATGGGGTATGAAACGCTGGCGGCAACTTAAGGAGACGCCGCCGGTGTCGCCGAACAGTCATCACGCCGGTCTGGCCGGTTATTATCAGCAGATTGGTGACTGGCGCATGTTTACCCGCGTTACGCCCAATGAGGATCAGGGACTGCCGGTCGTGTTAATCCACGGTCTGGTGATGTCGGGCCGGGCGATGGAGCCACTGGCGCTGGCGCTGGGGCGCGACTATCACGTGCTGGTGCCGGATCTGCCCGGTTTTGGCGCCAGCACACTGCCCCCTTCTGCGCCGATCATGTCGGTGGATCAGCTGGCGGATGCGCTGTGGCTGTGGTTACAGCATAACGGTTTCCAGCGCGCTATCTGGGTCGGCAATTCGTTTGGCTGCCAGATTCTGGCCGCGCTGGCGGTGAAACATCCACAGGCTGTGGCGGGACTGGTGCTGCAGGGGCCGACGGTCGATCGTCATGCCCGCAGTCTGCCGCGTCAGCTCTGGCGCGACTGGCGTAATGGCCGGCTGGAATCCCGTCGTCCACCGGGGCCACTGGCCCGAATCGATTACGCCAAAGCGGGCCTGCGGCGCGCCTTCGGTACCCTGCGCGCCATGATGCGCGACCGCATTGAGCATCGCCTTACTTACATTAACGCACCCACGTTGCTGCTGCGGGGCTCGCGCGATCCCGTCTGTCCGGCCCGCTGGCTGGATGAACTCGCCGCCCTGATGCCGCGCAGTGAACGACTGACATTACGCGACGGGACGCACACTTTGCACTACGTCTACCCGTGGAGTTTCTGTCACGCCATCCGCCCGTTCCTGGCACGTATCCAGCAGGAGGATCAACATGAGTAAACCACCAAGAGGGATTGCCCGCTTTGACTCTGCTGCTGCCATGCTGCTTGCGCTGGCCAATGCGCTGCACGACCGCCCCTTTGCCAGCCCCAGCCAGTCACCGACGCTGGATCGCCTGTTGCCCTCACTGAACCGGCTACCGACCGGGCTGCGTGAGTGGGGCTATGCGCTGGGCGGCATGGCAGAAGGCATCAGCCTGCGCCAGGCGGGTGAACTGGATGTGGAAGGGATCGCCGAATGGATGGTGAGTGAATACCCGCAACAGGATTATCCGGCGGCCTTTATCGGTTCATCGAACGGTGCACTGGTGCATCTGGCGGCGGCGATGGGTGTGCCCTGGTTGCCCCAGACTTTTCTTTGCCCGGTGCGGGCCGCGAATAACGATCCCGATGACGCACAGACCAGCTTTGAGCAGGGCAAAGAGATTGCTGCCGCGCTGCTGGCTGCCTGGCCCCGGCTGGCGGTGCACCATATGCAGGACCCGAATCAGGATCGGCTGATGCTCGATCAGATGCGCTACTTCCGGCTAAAACTGCGCGAACTGCCGCTGGCCTTCAACGAATTTCTGATGGGAAGTCTGCCCGCCGGATCAACGCTGTTTATCAATCACTGTACCCGACAGTGGCCGGTAACCCGCACCAGCGATCGCTCGTTTTTCCAGTTTGGTGCGCTCGGCGGCGCAACCGAAAAAGAGTACTTACAGGGCGGCCCGCGGGTGGCGGAATATCTGGCACGCTATGGCATCGATCGCGAGCGCTGGACGCCGCCGGCCATTACTGACCACGTGCCGGAAGCGGAGTGGGGACTGGATGGTTATCTGATTTCGCCGCTGAAAAAACTGGCGGAAGCTCAGAACTGGAAGCTGATGGAGATTCGTTATGAAGATCCGGAGGCGATGAGCTATGTGGTGGCAGAGATCTACCGCGACTGGTATCTGGCGGCGGGAATTTTACCGACCCGGCTGACGGTGGACAGCTTCCTGCTGATGGACCCGTGGTGCAGCATGCATCAGCACGCCATCCCGTTCTGGCTGGTCTTTTGCACCGAGCCTTCGGCCGCGGCCCTGCAACGCTTCCTGGAAAAACAGCCACCGTTCCGCAACATCGACATGATGCTCTTTTCTCACGGTACCGACAGCATCGGTCTGGCGGAGATTGACCGCTGGCGGGTGCTGCTCTCCCATGCACGTGATGAAGGCGTATTCATTGGCGTGGATGAAGAACGTTTCCCGCGTGATTTCGCGACGTTTGCCCGCTTCGACTCGGCGCTGCGTGAACGGGCACCGCTGTTACCGACTCCACCCGCGCTGAGCGCGGAGAAGGTGATGGCAGGTATTCAGCGGTATGGTGCAAAACATGGGGTCACCCTGACGGCGCTGACGTAGCAGTCGCGCCGTCAGCCGTGATTATTCGCCGTCGGTGATCGGCTGGCGCACCAGCAGCAGGTAGGCGAGTGCGCCAACCAGCGTCACGCAGGCACAAATCATCAGCGCCATGCTGAACGATTTGGTGGTGTCGAGCACCCAGCCGGTGATGACTGGCGCGAACGAGGCGAAGATAAAGCTGGCGAAGTTCTGGATGCTGCCGACAGACGCTGTCATACGGGCGGTGACGTTGGCGTGGATCAATCCCCAGCACGACGTTCCGGCGAAGTGGATACAGAACAGCGCCATCCCAATCAGCGTTACGGCGCTGGTGGTGTCGGTCGCGCGGGTTACCACGGCGGTAAAGCCGGCGGACAGCAGCATCCCGCTGACGATACAGACTTTGCGGGTTTTCACCGCGTTAAAGCCGCGACGTACCAGCGAGTCGACCACATAGCCATTCAGCAGCATGCCCGCCGCACCGAACAGGAACGGAATCGCTGCCAGCAGGCCGGTACTTTTAAGATCGAGATGATAGGTCGACTGCAGGTAGCCCGGCAGCCAGGCGATATAGAGCCAGGCGGTGTAGTTGATGCCGCTGAAGCCAATCATCATCCCCCACATGGTGCGCTGCTTAAACAGGCCGCGCCACTCTTTGAAGCTGATCGGCTCTTTACGCGAGGCGACGCTGCCCGCCTGCAAATAGTGGATCTCTTCAGCGCTCAGGGTGTTGTTGTCGCGGTCGCGGTAGATCATATACCAGCCGATAGCGAGGAACATGCCGAGGATACCGATCGTGACAAACATGCCACGCCAGCCCATCACCAGCATCATCGCCGCCAGAATCGGCGGAGCCACCGACAGTCCAATCATCGAAGCCGCATTGAACATCCCCATCGGCATGCCGCGATCTTTAATGTTGAACCAGTCGTTGATTACCTTCACGCCGCACGGGTTCATCGGCGCTTCACCAATGCCGAGGCCGATGCGCACCAGGATGAACTGGGTAAAGTTATGCACCAGGCCAGAGGCGGCCTGGAACAGCGACCAGATAAACATGCCAATGCCGAGCATAATGCGCGGCCCTTTACGATCCAGCAGCGCGCCGCACGGCAGTTGCGCCAGGCCGTAAGCCAGCGAAAAGGCGGAGAGCAGGAAGCCGATTTCGGTGGCGCTCAGCCCCATCTCCTCGCGGATGGTCATATTGGCGACTGACAGCGAGCTGCGATCCAGATAGTTGATGATGGCGGCGAACAGCAACAGCAGCATCGCCGTGATCTGAATCTTGCGGATACGCGGTGAACGCACCACGTCGCTACGCATCGGCACGAAATCCTGGTCTGATGGCGTGTCGCCAGCTGCGCTGTCGCGGCCGGTTACTGAAGTCTTTTCCATTGCACTCTCCCGAAACTGGGTACTTATCGTTATGGTGAGAAGGGGTCTGCGCGCAGCGGCAAAAGGCCGCCGTGACATTGCAGTCGAGACTAAGAGCAAAGGGTTAAGGATGTTGCAAAGATGTTTCTGAATCGTGCGGGAGCTAATGCTTTGTGGTTTTTAATCGGTTTTTAATTGTACTGACCGATTGAGCGCACCATCGAGGTTTTAGCGGTCGCCAGATGGTTATGTAATGCACAGAGGGCGTCGACATCCTGACGGCCAATCAGCGCGGTCAGAATCGCCATATGCTCCTCCAGCGCCACAATATTTCGCTGCTTGAGGTCGCTCTCGTCCCACTGATAATGCGAATGAAAGATCACCGAGATAATCTCCAGCGACTGATTGAAAAACGGGTTGTTGGCGGCGGATAAAATCAGCGAATGCATCTGACGATCCAGTGCGGCAAAGTGGCGATAGTTGCTGGCGATGGTGTCGCGCATCGATCGGTGACGATCCAGCAGATCCCGCGCCTGAACCCAGCGCTCGTCGCCTGCGGGCAGATTCAGGAAGCGGCTCAGGGCGTGGGTTTCCAGCATCTCGCGCAGTTCAAATAGCTTCTCGGCGTAATCCTGGGTGAATTTTTTCATCCGCCACTGGCCGCGTCTGACCGGCTCCAGCAGGTCATAGCGCATAAAGCGCAGCAGGAATTCGCGCACCACCACCGGACTGACTTTCACCTGCTGCGCCAGTTGCAGCTCGCTGAAGGTATCGCCGGGCACCAGCTGCCGCTGATTAATCATATTAAAAAACATCTGCTCAAAGTGGCTGGCCTGCTGCTCAATCGGCGGCGTTAACGCGCTAAAACCGTCATCTTCGCGCGGATCGCGCACGATAACCCAGGTTTGATCCACCTTATCCAGCACGCCGCACTGATGCAGATAGTGCAGGGTGTGGCGCACCGTAGTCCGGCTGATATTGAACATTTCCGCCAGTGCTGCCTGGGGCGGCAGCGGTGAACGAATGTGGTGCTGAGCGATGCTTTCCAGCATCTGGTTGATGACGTTCTGGCGCAAATTCTGGCTGCGGCTCATCTCACTCTCCGGTTTTTTATGCATTAAAAACCATTCAAAGCCCAAAAAAATCGCGGTGCTTCACACTTCCCGCAAACGAACACCGCAGCGCGTGCAGGATTCGCCATAACTGCCTGCAGGACAACCGGAGAATCACCATGACAACAATGAAAGCACTGGTCATCGCTGAACCACGTAAGATGGTATGGACCACCCGCGATATCCCCACGCCCGCCGCTGGCGAGGTAGTGATTAAAATCCTCACCGCGGGAATCTGCGGCACCGACATCCACGCCTGGTCCGGTAATCAGCCATTCTTCAGCTATCCACGGGTGCTGGGCCATGAAATCTGTGCCGAAGTCGTGGCGCCGGGAAGTGGTGCGGAGAGCTTTCAGCCGGGCCAGCGGGTGGCGTTAATGCCTTACATCTCCTGCCTGCGCTGTGACGCCTGCCAGAGCGGCAAGACCAACTGCTGTGAGCAGATCTCAGTGATTGGTGTGCATCAGGATGGCGGGTTCTGCGACTACCTGAGCGTGCCGGTCAGCACGCTGCTGGTGGTGGATGATGTCGCGCCGGAAGCGGCTGCGCTGATTGAGCCGTTTGCCATCAGCGCCCATGCAGTGCGTCGTGCCGCAATTGTGGCGGATGAGCAGGTGCTGGTGGTGGGTGCCGGACCGATTGGGCTGGGTGTTGCCGCTATCGCCGCCGCCAGCGGCGCGCAGGTGGTGGTGGCGGATACCAGCGAATTTCGTCGCCAGCATGTTGCTGACCAGCTCGGCCTGGCGACACTGAATCCGGCTGATGAAGCGTTTTACAGCGCGCTGCGCGAGGAGTTTGGTGGCCGTCTGGCGCTGAAGGTGATCGACGCCACCGGCAGCCCGGCGGCGATGAACAATGCGGTCAACCTGATGCGACACGGCGGCACGATCGTTTATGTCGGCCTGCACAAAGGCGATCTGGTGATCCCGGACAGTGAATTCCATAAAAAAGAGACCACCCTGATGGGCAGCCGCAACGCCACCCGTGAAGATTTCGATCGGGTGCGTGCGCTGATGGCCAGCGGCCAGCTGCGCGCCGAAATGATGCTGAATCACCATCTGGCCTTCTCCACGCTGGATGAAACCTTTGAGGCGCAAATCATCAACAACCGCGAGCTGATCAAAGGCGTGATTCATTTCGACCGGTAACGCGGCCAGTCGGTTCGCGTGGTTCAGGGCGCGGTGAGGGTCTGAAAGAAGTGCGCCCGCACCGCGTCAGCATCCACGCCAAGTGCGATACGCTGGGCGGGCAGGCCGTTAAAGGGGTCCTGGCGGGAGGCCAGCGCGCTCAGCTTACGCACCGTCTGACCGCAGGCGATGCCCTCCGTGATCACCCGAAGCGGGCTTTCGGTCAGGGTAAACGCCTGTGGCAGAGTGAGCCACGCCACCGCCAGGGTGTCGTGCAGCGCCATACCCTCGAATCCCTCTTTCTCCAGACTGTAAGCCAGGTAAGGGCGACAGATCGCACTCAGCACCGGCTGATTCAGACGCTGAACCTCATCGCCGCTGATCAGCACCTTGTGTGTGACATCCAGCGGGATCACCACCACGTTCAGCGCCGAGGCGAGCACCTGATCGGCAGCATGCGGATCTTTCCAGATATTAAATTCGCTGAAGGGCGTCACGTTGCCACTGTGCCCGTCGGTGCCAAATGCGCCGCCCATGATCACCAGCTCTTTTACCAGCGGAATAATATCCGGCGCCTGATTAATGGCCGTGGCGATATTGGTCAGCGGACCAATCGCCACCAGGGTGATCTGATGCGGCTGCGCCCGCACGCTGTCGATAATAAACTGCACCGCGCCCGGCGCCTGATCGCTGCAGGTATTATCAAACGCATCGCCCAGCCCATCTTCACCATGCAGTCTGGCAGGCGCAGAGGGTGGCAGCGCCAGCGGTCGTGAACAGCCGCGATAGACCTCCGCGTTAATCGCCATTTTCCCGCAAAACAGTCGGGCGTTTTTCACCGCCTGACCCACTGCCACGTTGCCGAAGACCGTGGTAATCCCCAGCAGATGCTGCGTCCGCGCCGCATAGGCCAGCGCAAAGGCGTCATCCACGCCGATATCGGTATCAAAAATCAGGGTACGCATAGGGTCTCCGCAACAGGCTGTAAACCATCAGCATTACTCCGTCTGTGGCGTGCGCGTCAAGGTTTTCAGCCGCCATGACCTCACTGTTGCCAGCCTGAAACGGGCGTCGTATTATCACCGGCTCAAGGTGATGGCGTGCCACCTTTCCCAACCGCCGGTGGGCTTTACACCGGCTGATGACGCCTGACACTCAATCCTTTCGCGGGAGCTGAGGTGTCAGGCGCAGTTTATCTCTGCCTTTCCCCCTCAGCCCGGCGTCAATCTGCAATCAGGAGCAAGACATGTTGAAACCGTTATTGGCTGTGATGATCGGCGGCTCTGCCGGCTGTGTACTGCGCTGGCTCTTTGCGATGCGCTTTAATGCGCTCTTTCCCAATCTGCCGCCGGGCACGCTGCTGGTGAATCTGATCGGCGGTCTGGTGATCGGCGGCGCGATGGCCTGGTTTGTTCGCCATCCCGATATCGACCCGATCTGGAAACTGCTGATCGTCACCGGACTGTGCGGCGGGCTGACCACCTTCTCCTCTTTCACGGCGGAATTAATGGGGTTGCTACAATCAGGGAACTATCTCTGGGCGATGACCAGCGCGCTGGTGCATGTGATCGGTTCGCTGCTGATGGCGTTTGCCGGTTTCGCACTGGTTACGATGCTGGGCTGATCCGGCTAAGCGGCGCTTGTCATACTCCTTAAGAGGTAGATACTGTTTCAGGTTTTACGCCCGACCATCCTGCATGAACGGGCACAGAAGCTGAACGTCACCGATTATTCCGGACGATTAAGGAGCCGAGCAATGCGAACTAACCCCACATTCCTTAACCTGGTGCTGTTAAGCGGTGAACCCGGCCAGAAACTTCAGGCGGCGCGTGACGCCGGTTTCGATCAGGTGGAGATCTGGCGCGAGGATGTCGAGGCGTGCGAGGGCGGCGCGGCGGCACTGGCTGAGATCGCTGCCCGGCAGGGACCTGGCTTTACCAATCTCCAGGTGCTGCGCGATTTCACCGGGGCACCCAGTGCGTTGCGCGGACAGAAGCGCGAAGAGCTGCGCCAGTTTATTCAGATTGCCCAGGCGCTGGGCTGCGACACCATTCAGGCGCCGGCCAGCACCCGTGAGGATTGCTGCGCCGACCAGATTGATGATGACCTGCGCTGGATGGCCTCTGAAGCTGCGCGCTACAACATGCGCATTATGTATGAGCCGATGGCCTGGTGCAGCGTGGATAACACGCTGCCGCTGGCGTGGCAGCGATTGCAGCGGCTCGATCAGCCCAATATCGGGCTGGTGGTCGATCTGTTTCATATCTGCGCACTGGGCGGCGACGCCTCGCAGCTGGACGGCATTCCTGCCGATCGCATTTATGAAGTGCAGCTGTGTGATATGGCCGCCGTTCCCGCGCAGGATAAACAGAGCCTGATGGCGATGGCGAAGCACCAGCGTCTGCTGCCCGGCGATGGCATTATCGACATTGAACGCTTTGTCGATAAGCTCAAAAGCGCGGGCTATCAGGGGCCGGTGGGCATTGAAGTCTTTAATGATGCGCTGAAACGCCTGCCGCCTGACGTGGGTGCACGTCATGCCTGGCAGGCATTAAAGCGCTGCTGGGGTTAATCCTGTAAGCACTGCCCGATAAACGCGGCGGCGTGCATGGCACCCTGAGCGGAGATGGTGTGGCCGGTGGCGGGTTCAAATCGCGCTTCTACCGGCACCAATGCGGCCCTG
The DNA here is from genome assembly GCF_048452805.1 of Pantoea sp. K16. Taxonomy (NCBI): domain Bacteria; kingdom Pseudomonadati; phylum Pseudomonadota; class Gammaproteobacteria; order Enterobacterales; family Erwiniaceae; genus Pantoea; species Pantoea sp. K16. The sequence goes on from NZ_JBLWNV010000019.1 coordinate 43,953, forward strand.
AGTCGTGCTGCGGCAGATTCGCTCTCCTGCCACGGAATCACCTCATCGGCCTGGCCGTGGATCAGCAGCGCGGGCAGATGAGGCTGTGGCGTCAGTTCACCGTCAACCGCCAGACGACCCGAAAAGGCGACCACGCCCGCCAGCGGATAACGGCCAGATGCCAGCGCATCCAGCGCCATGATCGACCCCTGTGAAAAGCCGACCAGCACCACATCCTGCCAGCGGTCGGCGAAGCCGTGCTGTGCGATAACGTCGCTGAGGGTCGCGTCAAACGCCGCCCGCGCGGCCCGTACCCGACCTGGCCGGTTCTCTGGCGTCACCTCCTCCAGGCTGAACCACTGCCAGCCAAAACCGGCGGTAAAACGTTCGGGCGCATTGGGTGAGGCAAAAATCACATCCGGCAACAGCGTCGCCCAGTGACGGCCAATCGGTGCCAGATCGTCGCCGTTACTGCCTACGCCATGCAGAAAAATCACCAGTGCTTTTGCCATTATTGCTCCTTTAAAGACCGTACTCACTCAGATCCGGGCCTGCCGGAACGATCCCGTTCGGGTTCAGTGCCTTGATTGAGTAGTAACCCTGTTTGATATGATCGATGCTGACCGTCTCACGCACGCCGGAGACTGACAGCATGCTCTTAAGATAGCGATTCAGCAGCGTATAGTCGCGTATCCGGCGCAGGTTGCATTTGAACAGGCCATGATAGGCGACGTCAAAGCGAATCAGGGTGACGAACAGGCGAATATCGGTTTCAGTCAGCCGTTCACCCAGCAGGAAGGTGCGTCCATCGCTGAGCAGGGCTTCCAGTTCGTCGAGCTGGCTGAAGACGTCATTAAATGCCTGCTGGTAGCTGATCGATGTGGTGGCGAACCCGGCGCGGTAAACGCCGTTATTCAGACGCGGATAAAGACTCTCATTCAGCGCATCAATCTCAGGGCGCAGCGCGGCGGGATAGAGGTCGATGCGGTTATCGGCCAGATCGCCAAAGCCGCTGTTGAACATACGCACAATGTCAGCGGACTCGTTGCTGACGATGGTGCCGGTTTTCTTGTCCCACAAGACCGGCACGGTGGCCCGGCCCGTGTAATCGGGCGCGACGCGGGTATAGATTTCATGCAGGTACTGCGCGTTATTCAGCGGGTCCTGCTGTGCGCCGGGGAAATTGCCAAAGCGCCAGCCCTGGGCACCGAGCTGCGGTTCAACCACCGTCACGCTAATCAGCGACTCCAGCCCTTTGAGCTTGCGGGCAATTAACGCGCGCGACGCCCACGGACAGATCAGCGCCACATAAAGATGGTAGCGATCCGCTTCTGCCGCAAATTCAGTGGAGCCATCGCTGCTGATAAAATGCCGGAAACCGGACGTCTGACGGACAAATCCACCCTGTTTATCGGTCGACTGCACCGGGTGCCAGTCACTACTCCATTTGCCTTCTACTAACATCGCGCGACTCCTCTGTAATGTGAGAAGCAGCTTAACTGATGACTAAACGGCTGATAATCCGGTCATAAAGACAATCATTTCTTCCATTCTGGAAGAAATTACGCGGGCGGAAAACGGGTAAAGTGACTCACCAGGAAGTCGATAAGCAGGCGCGCCCGGTGTGCCAGATGACGGGCGGGCGGATAAACCGCAAACAGGCCAAGCGGTGGCGTGTCGAAATTCTCCAGCAGCCGGACAATCTCACCGCGTTGCAGCGCGGGAGCCGCGATAAAACCGGGCAGCCGCGCAATGCCCAGTCCGGCCATCGCGGCCTGCAGGCAGGCTTCGGTGTTGGCGAAGCGCAGACGCCCGCGGACCGGTACGGTGATAATCTCGCTGCTGCCGCCGCCGCCGGCAAACGGCCAGTGCCAGGGATCGCGAAAATTGGTGTCGATGATGCACTGATGCTGGGGCATCTCGCGCCAGTGCTGCGGCGTGCCAAACTGCTCAAGATAGACCGGCGAGGCGGCGATGCGCACATGCACCTCACCCAGCTTGCGCGCGACCAGGCTGCTGTCGCTGAGGGTGCCGATACGGATCGCCATATCAAAGCCTTCATCGACGATGTTGACGGACCGGTCTGAAAAGCTGACATCCAGTTCAATCAGCGGATAGCGCCGGGCAAACGCCACCAGCACCTCAGACAACACCACAGTACCAAAGGAGCCGGGGGCGCTGATTTTCAGCCTGCCGGTAGGCGTCGTAGCGCTTTCACGCACGCTGGCATCCAGCGTCTCAAACGCATCAAGCAGATTTTTGACCCGCTCATAATAGCTGCGCCCGACATCGGTGGGCGACAGGGCGCGCGTGCTGCGCTTAAACAGCTGGACGCCGAGCCGCTGCTCCAGCTTTGAAACCAGCTTGGAAGCCTGACTGCTGCTGGTGCCGAGACGTAACGCCGCCGCAGAAAAGCTGCCGGTTTCCAGCACCGTGACAAACATCCGGTCACAATCGAGTCGATCCATGGCGGTGTCCTGTGGAGATAAAGTCGCAGTATAGAAGCTGTGCTCCGCTGATGCAGCCTTCACTTTGCGTGCCTTAACCCTTTCGCTGACGCGGAAAACCTGCTTGACTGACTCTCTGCCCGACGTTCTCTGGAGTAATTCATGTCGCTGATTCACCTGACGTCACTGGCGGAGATCCCGGCCGCCGAGTGGGATGCGCTGTTGCCTGATGACCAGCCGTTTTTGCGCCACGCCTTTCTGCTCACGTTAGAACAGAGCGGCAGCGTGCGGTCAGAGGCGGGCTGGCAGCCCGATCATCTGCTGTGGCGGGAGGAAGGGGTGACCCGCGCCGCGCTGCCAGGCTACCGCAAACGCCATTCACAGGGCGAGTACGTCTTTGATCACGCCTGGGCGGATGCCAGCCAGCGCGCCGGGATCCGCTACTACCCGAAATGGCTGGGCGCGATCCCCTTCAGCCCGGTCAGCGGTGCGCGCCTGCTGGGCGAAACCGCTGCCGCGGCGCAACTGCTGTCGGCCCTGCCTGAGAGCCTGTTACAGCAGGGCTTAAGCGGGGCACATATCAACTTTACCGATGCGCAGGCTAATCAGCTGCTGGCCGATCAGCCCGACTGGCTCTCCCGGCTCGGTTGTCAGTATCACTGGCATAACCGTGGCTACCGCGATTTTCAGGATTTCCTGGATTCGCTGATGTCGCGCAAGCGCAAACAGCTGCGTAAAGAGCGTGAGCAGGTGATGCAGAGCGGCTTTGAGTTTGACCGCTACCTGGGCTACCAGCTGCGCGAAGATCAGTGGGATTTTGTCTATACCTGTTACGCCAACACCTATGCGGTGCGCGGTCAGCGTCCCTATCTGACGCGTGACTTCTTCAGCCTGCTGGCGGAACGCATGCCGCAGAATATTGTGGTGGTGATCGCCCGTTTACAGCAGCAACCGGCCGCGATGGCGTTTTATCTGCGGGACAGCAATGCGCTCTATGGCCGCTACTGGGGCTGTCTGGCGGAGTTTGACCGGCTGCACTTCGAAACCTGTTTCTATCAGGGAATGGATTTGGCCCTTGATGAGGGGCTGACGCGGTTTGATGCCGGCGCGCAGGGCGAGCATAAGCTGGTGCGCGGCTTCGAGCCGCAGATTACCCACTCCTGGCACTATCTGCTGCATCCCGGCCTGCGCGATGCCGTGGCAGATTTTCTGGTGCAGGAGCGGGAAGGCGTGCGCGGCTGGGCGGAAGAAGCCCGCGACGCCTTACCCTATCGACGCGGCGATTAATCGATGCCGACAAAACCGCCGGTCTGATGCTGCCACAGCCGGGCATAGAGACCGTTTTGCGCCAGCAGCTCGTGATGGCTGCCCATCTCGGCAATGCCGCCTTTATCCAGCACCACCAGCCGATCCATCTTCGCGATGGTCGACAGGCGGTGCGCGATGGCGATAACGGTTTTGCCCTGCATCAGTGACTCCAGGCTCTCCTGAATCGCCGCTTCCACTTCGGAGTCGAGCGCCGAGGTGGCCTCATCCATGATCAGAACCGGCGCATCCTTCAGCAGCACGCGGGCTATCGCCACACGCTGACGCTGACCGCCCGACAGTTTCACGCCGCGCTCGCCCACGTGCGCGTCCAGCCCGGTGCGACCCAGCGAGTCGGAGAGCAGCGGGATAAACTCATCGGCGCGGGCGCGGTGAATCGCAAGCTGCAGCTCCTCTTCGCTGGCGTCGGGACGACCATACAGCAGGTTTTCACGGATTGAGCGGTGCAGCAGCGAGGTGTCCTGCGTAATCATGCCAATCTGGCTGCGCAGGCTCTCCTGCGTCACGGCGGCGATATCCTGATCGTCGATCACAATCCGCCCCGCGTTCAGGTCATAGAGGCGCAGCAGCAGGTTCACCAGCGTCGATTTACCGGCACCCGAGGGACCAATCAGCCCAATCTTCTCGCCAGGTTTGATGTCGAGGTTAAAGCCGTTAATCACCTGACGGCCACCGCCATAATCGAAGCGCACATCCTCAAAACGGATGTTGCCGCGCGTCACCTTAAGCTGCTTCGCCTGCGGCGCATCCTGCACGCTCAGCGGCTGCGCAATGGTTTTCAGGCCATCCTGTACCGTACCAATATTTTCGAAAATGCCATTGACCACCCACATGATCCAGCCGGACATATTTACCAGGCGGATCACCAGACCGGTCGCCAGCGCAATCGCCCCGACGCTAATCAGCGACTGGCTCCATAACCACAGCGCCAGCCCGGAGGTCGAGACAATCAGCAGGCCGTTCAGCGCCGACAGGGTCAGATCCATGCTGGTGACCATGCGGCCGGCGTTCTGGGTTTTTTCGGTCTGCTCCTGAATCGCCTCACGCGCATACTGCCGTTCCAGATCGCTGTGAGCGAACAGCTTGATGGTGGCGATGTTGGTATAACCATCGACAATGGTGCCCATCAGTTTAGATCGCGACTCTGAGGAGACCACCGAACGGGCTTTAACGCGCGGCACAAAGAAACGCAGCGAGGCGCTGTAGGCCACCATCCACAGAATCAGCGGGATCATCAGCCGCCAGTCGGCACCGGCAAACAGCACCAGTGAGGTTACCGCGTAGATCAGCACGTGCCAGATGGCATCCACCAGCTGCACCGCGGAATCGCGCAGTGAACTGCCGGTCAGCATAATGCGCTGGGCGATGCGACCCGCGAAATCGTTCTGGAAGAAATTGAGGCTCTGGCGCAGCACGTAGTTGTGATTCTGCCAGCGGATCATGCTGGTCATGCTCGGGCTGATGCTCTGATGCACCAGCATGTCGTGCAGGGCGATAAAAATCGGCCGCAGAATCAGCGCCACCGCCCCCATCCACAGCAGTATCGGCCAGTTATCCCGAAACAGGGTGGCGGGCGTGGAGTGATTGACCATGTCGATAATGCGGCTCAGATAGCTGAACAGCGACACTTCAATCAGGGCTGACGCCAGTCCCACTACCAGCAGTGCCGCGAAACTCGGCCAGACCTGCCGCAGATAGTAGAGGTAAAACGACCAGACCGTTGAGGGGGGCGAGTCGGTGGGCGCGTCATGAAAAATATTGATAAAACGCTCAAAACGGCGATACAACATAGCGATACTCTTTCCGTCCGGTAAAGAGCTACAGCTTAGTGCATGAACCCCGTTCGGCTAAAAGGAGAAAATATGGAAATCATTATTCGGGCACGGGAACCGCAGGATGCCGCCGCCTATCAGCGACTCTACAGTCATCCCGATGTCTATCCCTGGACGCTGCAGTTGCCGTTTCCCAGCGTTGCCACCTGGGAGAAAAAAATCGCCAGAATGGATGCCGAGGGGTTTATCGCCTTTGTCGCGGAGATCGAGGGCGTGCTGGCCGGTGAGCTGACGCTGTTTGTGGATAACAAGCCGCGCACCCGCCACTGCATCAGCTTTGGGCTGGGCGTGCATCCCGATTACGCCGGTCGCGGCGTCGGTGAGCGCCTGATCCGCACCGCGCTCGACTATTCCCGTAACTGGCTGGGGATTACGCGTATGGAGCTGGAGGTGTTTCACGACAACGAACGGGCGCTGCGGCTCTATGAGCGGCTGGGCTTTGAGCGTGAAGGGGTGATGCGGCAGGCCGCCCTGCGCGACGGTCAGCTGCGCGATGTGGTGATGATGGCGAAACTGCTGCACGAGAAGTGATAACCGGAGCGGCAGCGCTGCCGCTCCGCTTTTCATTACGGATTTTTATTGCTGTATTGCTGCATGTTCTGCTGCGTCACCAGTTCAAACGGGATCCACTGGTGGGAATCGACTTTTTCCCCTTTGATCATCTGCTGCGCCACCTCGACCGATTTTTTGCCCTGACCCACAGCATCCTGGAACACGGTGACGGCCAGTTTGCCGCTTGCCAGGGCTTTCAGGCCATCCGGCGTGGCATCAATGCCGCCCACCAGAATGGTTTTCTTCGGTTTCGCCTGGGCAATCGCCATGGTTGCGCCAATCGCCATTTCGTCGTTGTTGGCGGCGACAATATCGATCTCTTCCCCGTTCGACAGCCAGTTGAGCATTAAATCCATGCCCTCATTACGCGAATAGTTTGCGGTCTGCTTCAGCACTACTTTCATGTCGGGATACTTTGCCACCACCTGCTCCACATCTTTGGTGCGCTGCAGCGCACCCGCATCGCTGAGGTTACCGATGATAATGGCGACTTTGCCACGATAACCCGCCTGCTTCGCCAGCGCTTCCATCTGCAACGTGCCCGATTCGCGTTCGTCAGAGCCGACAAACACCACGCCCGGCGGCAGGGTTTTATCGCCCGGTGTGCGGTTAACGTAGACCAGCGGAATGTGAGCCTGCTGCGCCAGTCTGGTCAGGGCAGGGGTGCTGGCGGAGTCGACCGGATCGACGATAATCGCGTCCACCCCGGAACTGATAAAGCTCTGCACCTGATCGGTCTGACGGCCCACGTCGCCGCGTGCATCTTCGAACTGCGCATCCAGCTGACGCGCTTTGGCCTCTTTCTCGATCGACTGGCGGATAATGGTCAGAAAGTTCTGGTCGAAATAGGCCATTGAGACGCCAATTTTCTCTGCCAGCGCCGACGTGGAAAGAGAGAGCAGACAGAGTATTGCCCATGCACGTTTTTTCATTGCAGACTCCCGAGGTTAACTGAGTGGAATAGATTTTTCATTTATTATAAAAATGGACAAAGATTATCATTTGCAGCTTATGAACAGTCGCCGGGTTTGACAACCGGCCCTTTTCACTCTTGCTAGCGCCGCCACACTTTGCCGTAAAATCGCCGCGTCATAGCTGCCAGCGCCGATGAAATCCTCGACGTGGCGCACACTCTGCGGCAGTCAGCCGCGGCTTTTTGCGCTTTTGTGCAGCATCGCACTGGCCTTTGTGGTGGTTGTCAGAAAACCGTTGAATCGGGCCTGACGATCTCAACATCCGCACAATGATCCATCGTTAGCCTCCTATCTATATTTCCTTAAGCGGGAAATCTCAGCGTTATTCCTGAAAAAAACCTCGTGGCGCAACCTGCCGCTTTTTAAGGAATTCAGCTCATGCTTAAAGACCAAACGACTCACCGGACGTCTCATGTGCGCATCTGGATCCTCTGCCTGATCCTCTTTCTGTCGGTCGTGGCTTATGCCGACCGTTCGATCCTCTCGATCTCCGGATCGGCGATCAAAGAGGAGTTCGGCCTGTCAGCGATCCAGCTGGGATTGATCCTCTCTGCCTTCAGCTGGGCCTACGTTATCGGTCAGATTCCCGGCGGGCTGTTTCTTGACCGCTTCGGGGCTAAAAAAGTGTATGGCGTCACGCTGGCGCTCTGGTCAGTCTCGACGCTGGCGATGGGATTCGTTGGCGAGTTCTCCAGCGGCATGACCGGCGCGCTGATGCTGATGTTTGGTCTGCGCTTTATGCTGGGATTGATCGAGGCACCCAGCTTTCCCGCCAATGCGCGCGTGGTGATTATGTGGTTCCCTGGCGCAGAGCGGGGACGGGCTTCATCGCTGTTCAGCTCGGCGCAATATTTTGCCGTCGCCATTTTCTCGCCGCTGTCAGGCTGGCTGGTGTCGCGCTTTGGCTGGGAGTGGCCGTTCTTTGTGCTGGGCGGCATCGGCCTGCTGGCGGTGTTTGTCTGGGCTGCCTGGATGCGCGAGCCGCGCAATCACCCTGGCGTGTCAGAGAGTGAACTGCGCCACATCGTCGACGGTGGTGCGCTGGTGGATATCGACTCGGCGCAGACGCTGAAAGCGCGGCCACCGGTCAGTAAAGCGATGTTCAGAAAGCTGCTCACTAATCGCATGCTCTGGTGCGCCTATCTCGGTCAGTACTGCATCATTGCGCTCAGTTACTTCTTTATTACCTGGTTTCCGATCTATCTGGTGCAGGCGCGCGGCATGAACATCATGGAGGCGGGCTTCGCCACCGTTGCTCCGGCGCTGTTTGGTTTTCTGGGCGGGATCAGCGGCGGCTACCTGTCAGACAAGTTAATCGCCCGGGGCTGGAGCGTCTCCTGGGCGCGTAAAACGCCCTATATCGTCGGCATGCTGATGGCGTCCAGCCTGGTGCTGGCGGCGATTATTCCCGGTAACGGCGGCATTATCGCCATTATGTCCTTCGCCTTTTTCGGTAAAGGTATAGCGGCCGGTGCAGGCACCTGGACGGTGATCAGCGACACCGCACCTAAAGAGGCGGTGGGCCTGGCCGGCTCCATTTTTAACGGCATCGGCAATATTGCCGGTTTCACCACGCCGCTGCTGTTCGGCATCATCGTCGGTCTGACCGGCAGCTACAGCATCGGGCTGGCGTTTGTGGCGGCACACTGCGTGGTAGCGGCGCTGCTGTTCCTGCTGGTGATGGGACCGATTGAACGCGTCGGTGAAGAGAGCGATCGCCCGGCATCCTATAACAATCAGGAGAAAGAAGATGGCATTAAAGCAATGTAAGGTGCTGATCAGAGGGAAATTCCTGCCGCCGCAGCTGATAGAGAACATTGAAAAGACGTTCACCGCGTTCCGGCTGTGGGAGGCGGAAGATGAGGCAGCCTTTCTGGCTGAGCAGGGCGCAGATATCGACATGCTGGTCACCAGCGGCAACGCGGTGATGGGCGCACCGGCCGCGCTGATCGCCGCGCTGCCAAACCTGAAAGCGATCTGCAGTAACGGCGTCGGTTATGACAGCATCGATACGGAAGCCGCCCGGTCGCGCGGCATTGTGGTGACCAACACGCCGGAGGTGCTCAATGATTGCGTCGCCGATCTGGGGATGGCGCTGCTGCTGGATGTGGCGCGCCGCATCAGCGAGGCCGATCGCTTCACACGCGCCGGTCACTGGACGCAGGGCCGCTTTCCGCTGAGCAGCAAAATCGGTGGCAAGGTGTGCGGAATCGTCGGGCTGGGCAATATCGGTCAGGCGGTGGCAAGGCGCGCGCAGGCGTTTGATATGGCGATTCACTATTACAATCCGCGTTCACGCCCCGATGTGCCCTACACCCGTCATGAGAGCCTGGTGGCGCTGGCGCAGCAGGCCGATTTCCTGGTGCTGACCCTGCCGGGCGGTGCCGCGACGCGCCACATTATCAATGCGGAAGTGCTGCAGGCGCTGGGACCACAGGGCTATCTGATTAACATTGCGCGCGGCAGCGTGGTGGATCAGCAGGCGCTGGTGGATGCGCTGGAAACCGGGCAGATCGCCGGTGCCGGGCTGGATGTGTTTGAACAGGAGCCGCAGGTGCCTGACGCACTGCGCCAGCGCGACAATGTGGTGATCACGCCGCATATCGCCAGCAGCACCCGCGAAACCATGGCGGCGATGGCTGACCTGGTCTTTGAGAATATGCTGGCGTTTGCCCGTGGTGAGCCGGTGCTGACCCGGGTAGTGTAACCGCAGCGGCGTCTTAACTCCCTGCTGAAACGGGGGCGAGGCAGGACGCCTCTCCTCTGACCACTCACCAGACCCTCACCTTCGCACAAAACAGCCTGAAGAAAATTTGTCCGGCTGCCGATATCACCTTACCACCCGCTGATATTAAAGAGTGATAGCGTGATAAAGCTGATTACCATTGATGAATTGCGCCCAGGGATGTTTATCCACAAGCTGGAGGTCTGGTGGATAAAAGACCAGCGCATTCATAATGAGATGCTGATCACCGATCCCCGACAAATCGCCATGCTTCGCACTGAAGGGATCCGCCAGCTCTGGATCGACCTCGATCGATCGGTGCAGGCGCCGATCGCCTCCACGGTCGCGAAGAGAACCATTGGCCGCACCCCGTTTTTCCAGGAACTGGATCAGGCACAGCAGATCTTTTTGCAGGGCAAACCGAAAGTGCTGGCGATGTTCAACGAAGCGCGGCTGGGTAACGGCCTGAAGCTCGATTATATGATGGATCTGGTGGATGAAATCGCCGGATCGATCACGCGTGAACCCTCTGCCATGCTGAGCGTGGCGCGACTGAAAAATCATGATGACTACACCTACCTGCACTCCATGGCGGTCTGCGGGCTGATGATTGCGCTGGGTAAAAAACTTGGACTGGATGAGCAGGAGCTGCGTCGGGTGGGCATGGGCGGTTTACTGCATGATGTCGGCAAAGCGGCCGTGCCGCTGGCGATCCTGAACAAAGCGGGCAAGTTGACTGAAGAGGAGTTCAGGGTGATGCGTGAGCATCCGGTGGTCGGTGCGCAGATGCTGATAGAAGCCGACGCCGATGACGATCTGCTCGATATCACCCTGCATCATCATGAAAAATATGATGGCAGCGGCTATCCGCACCGCCTGAAAGGCGAGGCGATTTCGCTCTACGCCCGCATGGCGGCGGTGTGCGATGTCTATGATGCCGTCACTTCGACCCGCTCCTATCGCAACGGCTGGACACCCGCCGAGGCGATGCACCAGATGCTGAGCTGGCGCGGCCATTTCGACCCTGGCTTGCTGCACACCTTCGTACGGACCATCGGCATCTATCCGGTGGGATCGCTGGTGCGTCTGGCCTCCGGCCGGGTGGCGCTGGTGGTGAAAGCGGGCGAAAAATCGCTGATGCGTCCCTGCGTGCATGTCTTCTGGTCGCTGCACGCCCAGCGTGAAGTGAAACCGGAAGAGCTCGACCTTGGCGACAGCTTCTGCACCGACAGCATTGTAGGCGCAGAGGACAGCACGCTGTGGGGTAACGTCGATCTCAATCGTATCTGGGCGCTGGAAGTCGCCTGATTTTTCGCCATTTTTACACTATTTTTACGCCCGCCCGCTGCATTTTAACCCCTTCTTTATACGCCTCCGCGCAAGCTAAGCCATAAATCCAATCCTCTGGAGGTTCCTGTGAGCGTGGGCGTAATAACCGGCATTGTGCTGGTGGTGTTGTTACTGGGCTATCTGATCTATGCCCTGTTAAATGCGGAGGCCTTCTGATGGCGGCCAATGCTTTTTTACTCATCGCATTCTATCTGCTGCTGCTGATGGTGCTGGCGCAGCCGCTCGGACGGGGTCTGGCGTCGTTAGTGGCTGACAAGCCGGTGTTTGCCCGCCTGGAAGCGCCGCTGTGGCGACTGCTGGGCGCGCAACAATCGGACATGCGCTGGCCGCACTACCTGCTGGCGATTCTGCTGTTTAATGCGCTGGGTTTCGTGGTGCTGCTGGCAATATTGCTGATGCAGGGCGCGCTGCCGCTGAATCCGCAGCAGCTGCCTGGCCTGAGCTGGCATCTGGCGCTTAACACCGCCGTGAGCTTCGTCACCAACACCAACTGGCAATCCTACAGCGGCGAAAGCACCCTGAGCTATTTTAGTCAGATGGTGGGCCTGACGGTGCAGAATTTCCTCTCAGCCGCGACCGGTATCGCCGTGGCGTTTGCATTGATCCGTGGCTTCGCTAATCGCAGCTCTGCGACCCTGGGTAACGCCTGGCGCGACCTGACGCGCATCACGCTCTATGTCTTACTGCCTATCAGCCTGCTGATGGCGCTGTTCTTTGTCAGCCAGGGCAGCATCCAGAACTTCGCGCCTTATCACAGTTTCTCCACGCTGGAAGGCGTGCAGCAGACGCTGTCAATGGGGCCGGTGGCGTCGCAGGAAGCGATCAAAATGCTGGGCACCAACGGTGGCGGCTTCTTTAACGCCAACTCCTCCCATCCATTTGAAAACCCAACGGTGCTGACTAACCTGGTGCAGATGCTGAGCATCTTCCTGATCCCGGCGGCGCTCTGCTTCGCGTTTGGCGAAAGCGTGCGTGACCGTCGTCAGGGCCACATGCTGCTGTGGGCGATGACGCTGATGTTTGTGGCGGCGGTATCGGTCGTCATGTGGGCCGAACTGCAGGGCAACCCGCACTTCCTCCAGCTGGGTGCTGACAGCGCCATCAACATGGAAGGTAAAGAGACGCGCTTTGGCATTCTTAACAGCAGCCTGTTCGCGGTTATCACCACTGCCGCCTCCTGCGGTGCGGTGAATGCCATGCACGACTCCTTTACTGCGCTGGGTGGCATGGTGCCGATGTGGCTGATGCAACTGGGCGAAGTGGTGTTTGGCGGCGTCGGTGCCGGTCTCTACGGCATGCTGCTGTTTGTGCTGCTGGCGGTGTTTATCGCCGGGCTGATGATCGGTCGTACCCCGGAATTCCTCGGTAAAAAAATCGACGTCTGGGAGATGAAAATGACCGCGCTGGCGATTCTGGTCACACCGGCGCTGGTGCTGATCGGTACCGCACTGGCGATGATGACCGACGCCGGACGCAGTGCCATGGCCAATCCCGGCATTCACGGCTTCAGCGAAGTGCTCTACGCGGTCTCCTCGGCGGCCAACAACAACGGCAGCGCCTTTGCCGGCCTGAGTGCTAACACGCCGTTCTGGAACCTGCTACTGGCTGCCTGCATGCTGCTGGGCCGCTTCGGCATCATCATTCCGGTGATGGCGATTGCCGGTGCGATGGCGGTGAAAAAAGTGCAGCCGGTGGGTAACGGCACGCTGCCAACCCACGGTCCGCTGTTTATCGGACTGCTGATCGGCACGGTGCTGCTGGTGGGTGCACTGACCTTTATTCCTGCTCTGGCGCTGGGCCCGGTGGCTGAGCATCTGCAACTTGTTCAGGGACAATCCTCATGAGTCGTCAACAACAGGCGTTATTTGACGCAGCATTGCTGCGTACCTCGGCCTGGGATGCAGTGAAAAAGCTCGATCCCCGGGTGCAGTTCCGTAACCCGGTGATGTTTGTCGTCTGGCTCGGCAGTATTCTGACCTCGCTGCTGGCGCTGGCGATGCTGACCGGCCGGATCAGCGGCAGCGCCAGCTTTACCGGTGCGATTGCGGTCTGGCTCTGGTTCACCGTGCTGTTCGCCAACCTGGCGGAGGCGCTGGCAGAAGGGCGCAGTAAGGCCCAGGCCAGCAGCCTGAAAGGGGTGAAAAAGACCAGCTTTGCCAAAAAACTCTCAGCGGCGCGCTATGGCGCCGAGTGGCAGCAGGTCAGTGCCGATGAGCTGCGCAAAGGCGATGCCGTGCTGGTGGAAGCGGGCGACATCATCCCCTGCGACGGTGAAGTGATGGAGGGCGGTGCCTCGGTGGATGAGAGCGCCATTACCGGTGAGTCCGCACCGGTGATCCGCGAGTCGGGCGGTGACTTCGCCTCCGTCACCGGCGGGACCCGCATTCTCTCTGACTGGCTGGTGATCACCTGTAGCGCCAACCCGGGCGAAACCTTCCTTGACCGGATGATCGCCATGGTGGAAGGCGCGAAACGCCGTAAAACCCCGAATGAGATCGCTCTGACCATCCTGCTGGTGTCACTGACCATCGTGTTCCTGCTGGCGACCGTGACACTCTGGCCGTTCTCGGCATGGGGCGGAACGCCGGTCAGCATCACGGTACTGGTTGCGCTGCTGGTCTGTCTGATCCCGACCACCATCGGCGGCTTACTGTCGGCGATTGGCGTGGCGGGGATGAGCCGGATGCTGGGTGCTAACGTCATTGCGACCAGCGGGCGTGCGGTAGAAGCCGCGGGCGATGTGGATGTGCTGATGCTGGACAAAACCGGCACCATCACGCTGGGTAACCGTCAGGCGACCCAGTTCCTGCCCGCGCCGGGCGTCAGTGAAGAGCAACTGGCCGACGCCGCTCAGCTCGCCTCGCTGGCCGATGAGACGCCGGAAGGGCGCAGCATCGTGGTGCTGGCGAAACAGCGATTTAATCTGCGTGAGCGCGATCTCAGCAGCATGGGTGCCAGCTTTATTCCATTCTCTGCGCAGACCCGCATGAGCGGCGTGAACGTGCAGGATCGACTGATCCGTAAAGGCGCGGTCGATGCGGTACGACGCCACATCGAAGCGAACCATGGCCGTTTCCCGGCCGAGGTCAATGCGCAGGTGGAAGAGGTGGCACGCAGTGGCGGCACGCCGCTGGTGGTGTCAGAGGGCGCGAACGTGCTGGGCGTGGTGGCGCTGAAAGATATCGTCAAAGGTGGCATCAAAGAGCGCTTTGCCGAACTGCGCAAAATGGGTATCAAAACGGTGATGATCACCGGCGATAACCCGCTGACGGCCGCAGCGATTGCCGCTGAAGCGGGCGTGGATGACTTCCTGTCAGAGGCCACGCCGGAAGCCAAGCTGGCGCTGATCCGCCAGTATCAGGCGGAAGGACGTTTAGTGGCGATGACCGGCGACGGCACCAACGATGCGCCAGCACTGGCGCAGGCGGATGTGGCGGTGGCGATGAACTCCGGTACCCAGGCGGCGAAAGAGGCGGGCAACATGGTCGATCTCGACTCGAACCCGACCAAGCTGCTGGAAGTGGTGCATATCGGTAAACAGATGCTGATGACGCGCGGTTCGCTGACCACCTTCAGTATCGCCAACGACGTGGCGAAATACTTCGCCATCATTCCGGCGGCGTTTGCGGCGACCTATCCGCAGCTCAACATGCTTAACGTGATGCACCTGCACTCGCCAGCCAGTGCGATTCTGTCGGCGGTGATCTTTAACGCTCTGGTGATTGTCTTCCTGATCCCGCTGGCCCTGAAAGGCGTCAGCTACCGCCCACTGAGCGCTGCTGCGCTGCTGCGCCGCAACCTGCTGATTTACGGTCTGGGTGGCCTGCTGGTGCCGTTTGTCGGCATCAAAGCGATCGATCTGCTGTTAGTGTTTTCAGGCATGGCCTGAGGAGAGAAAAATGAGTCAGTTACGTCCGGCAATTTTACTGTTGTTGCTGCTTACGCTTGTTACCGGCGTGGTTTATCCTTTGCTCACCACCGGTCTGGCGCAGTGGCTGTTTCCGTCCCAGTCCAGCGGCTCGCTGCTGGAGGAGGATGGCGTGGCGCGCGGATCGGCGCTGATTGGCCAGAACTTTACCCAGCCCAACTATTTCTGGGGCCGCCCTTCAGCCAGTGGCGATAAACCTTATAATCCGCTGGCCTCAGGGGGCAGCAATCTGGCCGCCAGCAACCCGGCGCTGGACAAAGCGGTAGCCGATCGCGTCGCTGCGCTGCGGGCCGCCAATCCGCAGGCACCGGCCGCCGTCCCGGTTGAACTGGTCACCGCGTCAGCCAGCGGGCTGGATCCGGATATTTCGCCACAGGCCGCCCTTTGGCAGGCACCGCGTATCGCCGCCAGCCGCCAGTTGCCGTTGCCGCAGGTCGAGGCGCTGATTGATAAGATGACGCATCGTCCGCTGCTGCCATTCCTTGGCACACCGACCCTCAATGTGTTGCAGCTGAATATGGCGCTCAACGAACTGTAATGGTGTTAAGAGCCTATCCCATTAGGCTATTTTATTTGTCAGTCTGAACCTGGGCAGTGCTCACACAGGCTGCTTTAGCAACCTGAACGCCCGTCAGGGCGGCCCTGAAGGGGCGAGCGCAGCGAGTCATCCTCACGTACTACGTGTACGCTCCGGTTGTTCCGCGCTGTCCGTGTCCAGACTGTCTGCAACAATTACGCCTACTGGCATAGGCTCTAAGGAAGCGATGAACCACGAACCCCAGCGTCCCGATCCCGACGCGCTACTGCAGGCTAATCGCGAAAGTCATCGCGGGCAGCTGAAAATTTACTTTGGTGCCTGTGCGGGCGTGGGTAAAACCTATGCCATGCTGCAGGAGGCACAGCGGCTGCGCGCGCAGGGTCTGGATGTCTTAATCGGCGTGGTAGAGACCCATGACCGGCCGGAAACCGCGCAGCTGCTGACAGGGTTAACTCTGCTGCCGCGTCGCGCAACCGGCCGCTCGCGTCATGCAGAGTTTGATCTTGATGCCGCGCTGGCTCGCCATCCGGCGGTGATCCTGATGGATGAGCTGGCGCACACCAACGTGCAGGGCTCGCGCCATCCCAAGCGCTGGCAGGATATTGAGGAGCTGCTGGAAGCGGGCATCGATGTACTGACCACCGTCAACGTACAGCATCTTGAGAGCCTCAATGATGTGGTAGGCGGCGTCACCGGCATTCAGGTGCGCGAAACCGTGCCCGATCCCTTTTTCGACAGCGCCGACGAAGTGGTGCTGGTCGATCTGCCGCCCGACGATCTGCGGCAGCGGCTGAAAGAGGGCAAAGTCTATATTGGCGACCGCGCGGAACGCGCCATCGAAAACTTTTTCCGCAAAGGTAACCTGTTCGCCCTGCGTGAGCTGGCCCTGCGTCGTACCGCCGATCGGGTGGATGATCAGATGCGTGCCTGGCGCGATCAGCAGGGACGGGAGCGCGTCTGGCACACCCGCGACGCCATTCTGCTCTGCATTGGCGACGACAGCGGCAGTGAAAAGCTGGTGCGCACCGCCGCCCGACTGGCGGCGCGGCTTGGCAGTGAATGGCACGCGGTCTATGTTGAAACGCCCCGGCTGCACCGGCTGCCGGAAGCGCGGCGACGGGCGATTCTGCGCACGTTACAGCTGGCACAGGAGCTGGGCGCGGAAACCGCGACCCTCTCTGAGCCCGATGAAGCCGAAGCGGTACTGGGTTACGCCCGCGCGCACAATCTGGGCAAAATTGTCACCGGTCGTCGCCCGCTGCGGCGCTGGCGGCGTGACAGCTTTGCCGAACGGCTCGGCCAGCTGGGGCCGGATCTCGATCTGCTGGTGGTGGCGCTGGATGAGCCGCTGAAGGATGCGCCGCATCCGCTGCCGGATGGCCGCGTCACCAGCGAAAAATGGCGTATTCAGCTGCGCGGCGTAATGATGGCGCTGGTGCTCTGTATCCTTGTAACCGCCGCCGGACAGTCGGTACTGATCGGTTTCGATCCCGCCAACTGCGTAATGATCTATCTGCTGGCGGTGGTGATCGTGGCGCTGCGCTATGGTCGCTGGCCGTCGGTGATCGCCACGGTGATGAATATCGTCGCCTTTGACCTCTTCTTTGTTGCCCCCACCGGCACGGTGGCGGTCTCCGATCTGCAATATCTGGTGACCTTTGGCGTGATGCTGGCGGTGGGCGTAATCGTCGGCAATCTCACGGCAGGCGTGCGTTATCAGGCGCGGGTGGCGCGCTACCGCGAGCAGCGGGCGCGCCAGCTCTATGAGATGGCGAAATCGCTGGGCAGTGCGTTAACGCCGCAGGATATCGCCGCCACCAGCCAGCGGGTGCTGGATGCCACGTTACAGGCGCGCTGCCTGCTGCTGCTGCCGGATGAGCAGGACGAACTGCAACCGGTGGGCGATGCGTTACCGGCCAGCGAGCCGGATCGCGCGATTGCTAAATGGAGTTACAGCAAAGGCCAGCCTGCGGGTGCGGGCACCGATACCTTACCGGCGGTGCCTTATCAGATCCTGCCGCTGAAAAGTGGCGCGCACTGCCGGGGTTTGCTGGTGGTGGAGCCGCAGAACCTGCGTCAGCTGATGATCCCCGAGCAGCAGCGGCTGGTGGAAACCTTTACGGTGCTGATTGCTAACGCACTGGAACGGATGGCGCTGTCGCATAGCGAGGCGGCGTCCCGGCTCTCGGCGGAGCGTGAACAGCTGCGCAATGCGCTGCTGTCGGCGCTGTCCCACGACCTGCGCACCCCACTGACCGTGCTGTTTGGTCAGGCGGAAATGCTGATGCTCGACCTGGCCAGCGACAACTCAAAATATGTGCCGCAGGCCAGTCAGATCCGCGAGCAGACGCTGAGCACCATCCGGCTGGTGAGCAACATGCTGGATATGGCGCGCATTCAGTCGGGCGGCCTCAATCTGCGTGAGGAGTGGCTGGCGCTGGAAGAGGTGGTCGGCGGGGCGCTGAGCAGCATGGCACCGTCGCTGAAAGGGCATGAGGTCCGGCTCGATCTGCCGGACGACATTGTGCTGATCAAAGGCGACAGCACGCTGCTGGAGCGGGTCTTCACCAACCTGATTGAGAACAGCCTGAAGTATGCCGGTAACAGCGCACCACGCGGCATTCGCGCCTGGCGTGCGGCATCACGGCTGGAGATCTCGGTCTGGGATAGCGGACCGGGCATTGCCGAAGACGATTTAAGCCGGATATTCGATAAATTCTGGCGGGGCGACAAAGAGTCGGCGGTGCCGGGCGTCGGGCTGGGTCTGGCAATCTGTAAAACCATTATCGAGAGCCACGGCGGTCAGATCTGGGCAGAGAACAGGGCCGAAGGTGGCGCGGCATTTCGTCTCTCGCTGCCGCTGCCGCCGGTCCCTGAAATTTCTGACGAAGGGCTGAAATAACTTCACAGCTGATCGGTTATACTCCCGGACCTGTTTGATTATTCGTGGGATTGTATGGAACGTTTTACCGAAAACCTGATGTATGCATCGCGCTGGTTGCTGGCCCCGGTTTACATTGGACTTTCGCTGGGATTGCTGGCGCTGACCATTAAATTTTTCCAGGAAATTTTCCACCTGCTGCCCAACATTTTCAGCATTGCGGAAAACGATCTGATCCTGCTGCTGCTGTCGCTGGTGGATATGACGCTGGTTGGCGGCCTGCTGGTGATGGTGATGTTGTCAGGTTATGAGAACTTCATCTCTAAGCTCGATATCGACGAAGATAAAGAGAAGCTGAGCTGGCTGGGCAAGATGGACTCCGGCTCGCTGAAAAACAAAGTCGCCGCCTCCATTGTCGCCATCTCCTCGATTCACCTGCTGCGGGTGTTTATGGAAGCGCGCAACGTCGAAAACGACAAGCTGATGTGGTACGTGATTATCCACCTGACCTTTGTGCTCTCCGCCTTTGTGATGGGCTGGCTGGATCAGATGTCGCGCAGCGATAAAAAACCGAAGTAACCTCTCTGGCGGCCCGCTGAGGCGGGCGCCTGCTTTACCCTTTCCGCTCTGCTCCCCCTGAACGACCCGCTGGCTGTGAGGCCGGACGCGTGCCCGCCAGCTGCGGCATCACCTCTTTGATCATGGCAAAAAAGTGTTGCAGCCTGGCCGGGTAGTAACTCGCCCAGGGATAGGTCAGCCACACCGGCAGCGGCGGTGCCTGCCACGCGGGCATCAGCTGAACCAGGCTGCCATCCGCCAGATCTTCCTGCACTGCCCATGAGGAGACGATCGCGGCTCCCATCCCAGCCAGTGCCGCTTTGCGCACCGCATATAAACTGTCGCTGCTCAGCCGGGGCGTAATCGCCAGGTTTACCGGCTGGCCGTCGTCAATCTTCTGCAACACCACTTCGTTACGGTAAAAACTGGTCAGTGCCAGCCACGGCAGGTCGCGCAGCTGTTCAACCCGCTCTATCGGCGGCTGCTGCGCCAGCAGGTGCGGGGCGGCCACCACAATACGTGGCACTTCTGCCAGCAGTATCGCCACCACCGAAGGATCGGTTGGCGCACCGACCTGAATGGCGCAGTCCACATTCTCTGCCATAAAGTCGGGCGTGCGGTCATTCAGCATCCACTCAATATTGAGCCGGGGGTAACGGTGCAGATAGTCCACCAGCGGGGCGATCAGCTGATCCTGACCAAAGGCGTGTGGGGCGCGAACCCGCAGCGTACCGACCGGGTCATCGCTGGCCCCGGTCAGCTCATCTTCCAGCGCATGCCAGGTCGCCAGCAGCTGCCGCGCCTGGGCGTAGCAGCGCTCGCCATCATCGGTAAGCTTCAGCGCATGGGTGGTGCGCAGGATAAGCTTGAGGCCCAGCCGCTGCTCCAGGCTCTGCAGTCGGCGGCTGACGGTGGGTTGTGTCGTGCCGAGCTGCGCGGCGGCGGCGGATAAGCTGCCGCTCTCCACAATACGGATAAAAGTCTGCATCAGATCGATGCGATCGCTGCTGTTAGGATTGTTCATACGCACCATGTATAACGGTTTTGCCTGATGTCAGTCTACCGCGTATAACCGCAATGCGCTTTAATGGCAGGACGAAATGATGAGGATTACAGCATGTCAGCCATACAGACCCAGACTCAAAATGAACCGCTCTCTGCGCCGCTGGTGTTTACCCTGGCCGCCGGTGCCGGACTCAGCGTCGCGTCGATTTACTACAGCCAGCCGATGCTGGATATCATCAGCAAGCAGTTTAACGCTGGCATCGGCGCGGTCGGCATGGTGCCGATGCTGACCCAGGCCGGCTATGCGCTGGGCATCCTGCTGCTGGCTCCGCTGGGCGATCGTCATGACCGGCGCACCATTATCTTTATCAAAGGCTTAATGCTGGTGGCGGCGCTGCTGCTGTGTGGTTTTTCCGGTGGACTCAGCGCGCTGCTGATTGCCAGTTTTATCACCGGCCTGACCGCCACCGTGGCGCAGGATATTGTGCCCGCTTCGGCGGCGCTGGCGCCGGAACGCAGTCGGGGTAAAACGGTCGGCACGGTGATGACCGGGCTGCTGGTGGGCATCCTGCTGTCGCGGGTGGTCAGCGGGGTGGTGGCAGAGTATTTCGGCTGGCGCACCATGTATATGATTGCCGCGCTGGCGGTGCTGCTGATTACGCTCACGCTGTGGCGGGTACTGCCGCGTTTCGCGCCAGGCACCTCGGTGAGCTATCCGCGCCTGTTGCTGTCGCTGGTGCACCTGTGGCGTCACCATCAGACGCTGCGTCGTGCCGCACTGGCTCAGGGGCTGTTGTCAGTGGGCTTTAGCGCCTTCTGGTCGACGCTGGCGTTAATGCTCAGCGACCGCTTTCATCTGGACAGTGCCGTGGCCGGGGCGTTTGGTTTAGCCGGTGCGGCGGGTGCCATGGCGGCACCGCTGGCGGGCAGTTTTGCTGACCGCATCGGTCCGGCCAGGGTCACGCAGGCTGGCGCCGCGCTGGTGACAATCTCCTTTGCGCTGATGTTTCTGCTGCCGCTACTGCCAATGCCAGCCCAGCTGGCGCTGATTGTCCTCTGCACCATCGGCTTCGATTTAGGGGTGCAGGCCACGCTGGTGGCGCATCAGACGCTGGTCTATGGCCTGGCGCCTGAAGCGCGCAGTCGCCTGAATGCGTTGCTGTTTACCGTGGTGTTTATCGGTATGGCCACCGGTGCGGCGCTGGGAAGTCTGGCGCTGGCACACTGGGGCTGGAATGGCGTGGTTGCGCTCTCGACCTTAGCCGGTGCAGCCGCGCTGGCGGTCCGCTTCGCCAGTCGACACCTGAAAAACTGACACCTCGCCGTCAAAAAATGTGCCAGGCTTATTCATAAACCCGAAATAATCTGGAGTGTTATGAACTTTTTAGCCTGGACAGCAGCGACGGGCGGCCTTCTGCTGCTGATGTCGCTGGCTTCCGGTTGGATTCACCGGGGGCCAGTCACCTCATTTGGTCTGTTCCTTATCGCGGGCATTCTGTGCGGCCCGTGGGGATTTGATGTTATCCACATCGATATTGTTACCCATTCCGAAGCCGTGGCGCACATCACTGAAATCACCATGGCTGCCTCGCTGTTCATCACCGGCCTCAAGCTGCGTCAGCCGCTGCAAAATAACTGCTGGCACACTGGGCTGAAACTGGCTTTTCCCGCCATGCTGCTGACCGTGGCCGCGATGACCCTGCTGTCGCACTTCCTGGTGGGATTAGACTGGCCGATTGCGCTGGCGTTTGGTGCCATTGTTGCGCCGACCGATCCGGTGCTGGCGAGCTTAATCTCGGTCAACGATGCGCAGGATGATGACTCGCTGCGCGTGGCGATCTCCAGCGAAGCGGGTATGAATGATGGTTCCGCGCTGCCGTTGCTGATGCTGGCGCTGCTGCTGTTTAATGGCGAAAGCCTGAGCGTGGCGATGCTGGGGCACTGGGGTGCGGTCGAGGTGCTCTGGGCAATTGGCGGCGGTCTGATCATCGGTTTCGTGCTGGGGCAGTTGATTGGCCTGCTGGCGACCCGACTGCGCAATGCCAATGGCGATGTGGCACCCAATGATTTCCTGGCGCTGGCGCTGATTGCGCTGAGTTATTCACTGGTGGAGTGGCTGGGTGCCTCCGGCTTCCTGGCTGCCTTCGCCGCCGGGCTGGGATTACGCCGTGCTGAGATGGGCGTATTCCGTCGCCATCAGCCGGACGATCTCTCTGACGACGAGCGCGTGCTGCCCTCTGAAGCACTGGTGAACCCTAACAAACGCCTGGCGCATCAGGGCGACAACAATATGGTGAAGTCGATAGGGTTTGTAGTAGGCGACGCCCTCTCTTTTGGCGATACTATTGAACGTTTACTGGCGGCTGGCATGATGGTGGTGCTGGGCGTCACACTGGCGCAGCACTGGAACATCTACGGCGTGCTGATTGGCCTGGTGCTGTTTGTGGTGGTGCGGCCACTGGCCGTCTGGCTGGTGACGCTGCGCGCCGGACTGCCGCTGGGGCAGCGTCTGCTGATTGGCTGGCTGGGCATCCGCGGGATTGGCAGTCTGAACTACATCGCCTATGCCTGGACGCACGGTATGGAAGGCCCGCAGATGGAAATTATGACCAATATGGCGTTAACGCTGGTGGTCTGCAGCGTGGTGGTCCACGGCACCACCGTGTCGCCGCTGCTGAACTGGCGTCAGAAACGCCTAGAAACCCTTCAGCGTAAGGTTTAACCCGAACTAACAGGAGTTAAGAATGAAAGTAACTCAGATAGTGCTGCTGAGCATCCTCGCCACCGGCAGCGCGCTGGCGGCGGACGAGGCTGACACTGAGCAGAATGTTTATGCCAGTCAGCTGTGCCACATTGTCAGCGGCGAGAAAAAGGTCGCCAGTGCGGATCAGTATGTCGAACAGATGAAATCGACCGTGGCGCGCAGTCAGTCACCGTCGGCGATGAATCAGCCCGAGTTCGATGAAGAGTCCGCGCGTGAAGTGGCCAGTGCCTGGCTGCAGCTGGGTGATGATGAGCGTGCCAAACTGCGCGTTAACGAACAGCAGTGTGAGCAGGCCGTGATGGCGCAGTTCCAGCAGGAAGATTAACCGCATCGGATTAAATAAAAACGCGCCTGCCGGCTAATGCCAGCCAGTTAAGCGACAGGTGATAACGCAGTCTGGTGCCGCTCAGGGGCTG